>DAOOVO010000025.1:0-44807 GCA_035370245.1 Pseudobacteroides sp. | reverse complement strand
ATACCATTTATTTCAAGGATTTATCCCTTAAAATCATCAATTATGCTCATGCCTATATTTAATGTAATACTATTTTATCTGATGTTTAGAAATAGATATCGGAAAATTCAATATTAATAGCTTCAATTATCCTATGGCTGTTGTTTTCTTTTACAGGAGTGGATTCATGTGACTCAGGAGCTATTGTTATGGGTAATTCTATTATAAATTCACTTCCATTACCTTCTTCGCTAATAAGTCTGATGTTTCCATTGTGAAGTTCTATGAAGGATTTTACGAGAGACAGACCTATACCGCTTCCCTCGTTTTCACGGGTTAAGCTGTTATTTGTTTGCTTATAACGTTCAAAGATTTTTGAGTGAAAGTTACTGGGTATACCCGGACCGGTATCTTTTACAGATATAATAACATGACTTTCACTCCTTTTAATATTTACATAAATTTTTCCTCCTATTGGTGTAAATTTGATGGCATTTGATAATAAATTCAATATAATTCTCTCAATTTTATCAATGTCCACAGACATGAATATTTCTTCTTCTTCAGTATCGAATTCCATAGATATTCCTTTTTGCTTTGAATATGGTACAATTGATTGCACGATTTCTTCTATTAGATAAACAATATTATAATTCACGGTGTTAAGATTAATAAATCCCGAATCCATTTTTGTTATGTCCAAAAGATTGTTTATAAGTCTTAGAAGTCTATAGCAGTTATGTTTGATAGTTTTATAGTATTTTGAAGACTTTCTTTTATCGTTAATATACGGCGGGCATTTTGCTTCTATCAGTTGTATGGCTCCTAGAATAATACTTATAGGAGTTTTTAGCTCATGAGATATATTGGAAAAGAATTCTGTTTTTCTTTTATCACTCTCAATCAGTTGTTTATTGAGAGATGTCAATTCCTCCAACAACCTTTGCTGGTTTATATCGTAATCTTTATGAGATGTTTTATCAATATCGGTAACTTTACTGGTTGAGTTTTGTTTTGCATTCTGCAATATTATGAGATGAGCTATCAGAATAAGCATAGTTAAAATCTGAATCAATATATAAAAATCAGAATTATTCATTGGGTTGAAGTATACAATAAAGAACAATGCAAAAAAGACAATGGGAACAGATATTATAATTAATAGTTTTATAATAACTTTAGAAGCATAATTTGTTGAGTTTATATGATTAAATCTTTTAAACATGTAATATACCCCTTTAACACCAAAAAATAACACATATATAATACATAATATAGCAAAAAAAGTAAATATATTTCTGGAAATAATATTTAAGTTAAAAAACAACTTTATTAATTTATGTTTTTATTTTATAATTTATAACGTGTGACCCGAGATAATCAAATGTAATTTAGTTTTATAATATAGCGGATATGGTTTATGATGGGGTGTTGTAAGTGGACTGACTTGATTTTACAGATGATTATCCAGGTTTAGTTTATATACAGGAGGTATTTTATGTCCGGACATTCAAAATGGGCTAATATCAAAAGGAAAAAGGAAAAAACAGATGCACAGAGAGCCAAATTGTTTACCAAGTTAGGAAGAGAGCTTAGTGTTATTGTGAGACAAGGGGGACCTGACCCGGAATCTAATAGCAAGTTAAAGGATGCTATAGCAAAAGCCAAGGCATGCAATATGCCTAATGAAAATATAATGAGATGTATTAAGAAGGCTTCAGGAGAAGTTGGCGGAGCAAATTATGAGGAAATATCTTATGAAGGTTATGGACCCGGCGGAGTAGCTGTAATTGTTGAAGCTATGACCGATAATAAAAACAGGACAGCAGGGGATATTCGCCATTATTTTGATAAATTTGGCGGTAATTTGGGAACAACAGGCTGCGTATCCTTTATGTTCAGTAAAAAAGGCATAATTATGATAGAGAAAAGCAACAAGATAAATGAAGATGATCTTATGATGGAAGCTATAGATGCAGGGGCAGAGGACTTCAAGAGTGAAAATGAGTATTATGAAATAACAACTTCTGTTGAAGATTTTTCTAAAGTTAGACAGAGTCTTGAACAAAAAGGATATGAATTCATTGAAGCGGAGCTTACAATGATACCTGCTACAACAACAAAGCTTGTTGAACCCAAGCAGATAGAGTTTATGGATAAACTAATAGAGCATCTGGAAGATATGGATGATGTCCAGAATGTTTATCACAACTGGGATATGCCTGAGGAAGATGAAGAAGAGTAATTTGATTGAAATATAAAATTATACTGGGGCTCATGCAAATGTTATAAGATATATTAAATACGTTATTAATCTTACATTTCGAAGAAGGTAAATGTAAAAGATTAATTGTATTTAGTAATTATCGTTTTCGGAGCCATAAATATTTCTGCAAAAAAATAGATTAAAATCCTCTAAATAACTTCATTTTCCAAACCGATATTAATATCATAAAAGTTGGTAATTATAACAATATAAATCATATAATAAAAGTATGATGTATATTCAAATTATCATATATATTATCATATAAAAAACAAAAAAACGAGAATATTCGACAAAAATAATAAACATAATGCAAAAAATATTAGTGAAAAAAAAGGAAGAATAGTTTATAATAAAATTAATAGGGGGGTTATGTACTATGAAAAGAATGCACGATAGAATTAGACAGGTGCTTATTTTTTTAATCACCATCATAATGTGTAGCAGCATGACGGCAAACATATGTATAGCTGATACAACTAAGAGTGACGAAATTAAAGTGTTTTTAAACGGCGAAAGGCTACAGTTTGATGTGAACCCGTACATAAAGAATTCCAGAACATTGGTACCTTTCAGAAAAATATTCGAAGCTTTTGGGCTTGAGGTACAGTGGAATGCTACAAATCAAACAGTTACAGCAATAGGCAAAGGTACTGAGATAGTATTAACTATAAATAATAGTAAAGCAATTGTTAATTTAGAGGAGAAAAAGTTAGATGCACCGCCTGAAATAAACAATTCGAGGACTTTTGTACCTTTGAGATTTGTAGGAGAAAGTATAGGTGCGGAAGTTGAATGGGAGGCCAAGTCTAGAACAGTAATAATAACTTATAAGGAAGTAATAACTAAACCAAGTCCTACGCCGAGTAGTACAAAGAGTACAGTTACTCAAACACCTGCTCCATCAGGAAGAATAACTTATACACCTGTAGGAAAGTATAAAATTGGAGATACTGCTACATATGGGGATTTAAAGTTTTCAATTGATAAGCTTGATTTGGATCTGAAGAGATCAGATATAAATATTACTGGAAAAGTAAATAAGAAACAAGAATTACAGTTTTATGTATATGCTGATAACGGTGAATTTATTTTTATAACATCGAGTATTAGTGCAGAAAAAGAAGGAGATATGTATAAGTTCACCGGGTACAATTATTTTTTAAAGGAATCGAACATTAAAGGTTTTGATTATATAGATGTCAAAATAAGGACATCGGAAAATAAATTAGTATCAATAGCTGAATACAGGAACAAATAAGATAGATTAAAGAGTTTAGTAGGTTTTTTATTTAATTATATTAGTTTGAGTAACAAGGAACAAAATAAAACCGGAGGGGGTTTACTTATGAAAAGCAAGGTTTGTTTTAAAGTTTTTTCTGTTTTGGTAATATTATGTATGCTTGTAAGTGTTTCGTGTATTAACGTAAATGCTGCATCTTCAGTGATAACTGATGGTACAAAATTTAAAAGAGAAATAACGCCTAAAACAGTTAAAGTAAATGAAAAACAGAGTATAAAGTTTAAGTATGAAGGAGATTTAGAGTTACCATATAATATAGTACCTGAAAAGGAAATTGTATTGCTCATTGATACTTCAGGAAGCTTGTATAAATATCCGCCTCAAGCTGTTTATTTTCCCGATTATTGTTTATTTAGCGGAAATGATACTCCAAGTACCAATCTTGAGTTCAGAGGAAATAATATAACTATTGAAGGAAAGGTACATTCAAATTCAGGAGTAATTATAGCGGGTAATAACACAAAGTTTTCTTTTGTAGATGAAGATGGTAAGAGAATTACCGAAGGAATAGTTGAGTATGTTTCAAATAAGTTGGTAGAGCAAACAGATGATCAAAAAAAGCAAAAGGCTGAGGCTTATCTTGTTCAATCAAAGATTGAACCTCTGCCTGAGATTAATAGTAAGATAAATGAGTATGTTGCCAATAAATTGAACGGTAAAATATATATATTTGATGCTAGTAGTAGCAATTTTCAAGATACAGTTAATGCTTATAAGCAAGAATTAAGGAATAAAAGTTATCCTGACAATATAGATATATTTGTGGAAAGAGGTCCAAATGGTGCAATAAATTATAAAATAGCTGGAAGCGAAACGTTTAATATTTTACCTAATACAAAACTTGATTTTAGAGGTAATGTACAATTTGTTAACTCTGTAAAATTTAATGAATACGGAATAGTTGCTGCAGAAAATGATATTACTATTCAGGGAGCAGGGGTTAGCACAGGTATAGACCCTGTTACAAATAAGAAAAATGAAGCATTTTTTTATTCATTATCCGGTAATATATATAATGATATTGAAGGAACGCAATTTACAGGAACATATTATGCTCCTAAAGGTTTTATTAGGTTAAATGGTGACAATATTGACATAACCGGAAGTGTTATATCGAAAGATATAAAAACTCAACCAGGTAATACTACTATCAAATATGACAGAGATAGTGAAGCAAACAAAATGTTTGGCACTGTTTTGCTTAGGCCTACTTTGTATGACAATGTATATGATGCTGCTAAAGGTTATCTTGACAAACTTGCAGATGACATTTTAGCAAAGAATTTTAAGTCACCGGTAAGAGTTGGCATATTAACATATGATAGTACAGCAAACTCTTCTAATTATAGTAATTCGTCGTTTTATAGCGGATTAATCGATATTAATAGACCGGTAGATGGAGTATTTAGTGAAGTTAATAAGTTTAAAAATGTAATTGAGAATATAAGAGTAGAGGCTAATGATATATTTAGCAAAAACAATCCGGTAAATGAAAGAGTTGGGAAAAGTAATCTTGGTGATGGATTAAGGGGTGCAAATTCCATTTTTTCTTCAGATCAAAATGTATTAAAGACAGTTATAGTATTTTCAGGAAGCAATCCTAACACCTGGTCTGTGAATTCCAGAAACAGTCAAATGTACTTTGGGAATGATGATATTAATGGTTCAAGTACAAAGTATGTATACGAAGATAATATAAAAGTACAGGAAGATATAATAAACTCAAATTCTTATAAATATGCATTGGAAATGGGTAAAATTCTTGCTGCTAGAGGGATAGTTCCCAAATTTATAAATTGTATGCGAAATGATGCGGCAAATAAGGATGCACATGATATGACTGACTTTGCTTTTAAGAAATTAGAGTATGATATATTAAATTATACTAACAAATCATTTTCTAATGATATTAGCAAACTTTATTATGATGCAGAAGGTGATTTAAATAAAATTATTAATGCTGTAAATGAAATTACTGATGAAATATATACTAATAATGTAAATTTGGTTGGTACTCTGACCCTTAAATTTACATTACCTAAAGAAGCTAAGTATACACCAACTGGAGGCGTTGTAGCAGATCCTTATATTGACAATGCATACAGTTATGTGAAAGATAACTACCAGCTTACTTATGATAAAACAACTGGAAAATATAAACTCCAGAAAGTTGAATTAGACTTAGAAGTTAAGAATGTACTGAAACAGAAAGTAACATTAGTTAATGGTAAGGCTACGGTTGATGTGAATTATCCTGCAAATGATAACAATAAAGCAGTGTTAACATTTGAATATTATGCAGAAGATGGTAGCTTAACACCAATTTCAATAGAAACACCTTTGGAGGAGGATATGATACAACTACTTTATCAGGTAGATATCAACTAGTTTATCAAGTAGATATTGCATGATGTAATTTGAACATTGAAGTACTGGGATAGCTTATTTATGCTATCCCTTACTTTTTAAACATTAGAAACATCAACCAGTTGCACAATCATATATAACTGTGCTTTTTCCTGAACTCACCGGGAGAAAGCTTAATCTGTTTCTTAAAAAGATAACTGAAATAAGGTATATTGTCAAAACCACATTTTGCCGATATATCTGATATGGTTAGATCAGTCCTTATTAAAAGGTCTTTTGCCTTATCAAGACGAAGCTTTGTAATAAAGACATTAGGCGTAATTCCCATTGTTTCTGAAAATACTTTGTGAAAGTGATTGGGACTTAGATTTGTAAGAGCTGCTAAGTCATTTAACAATATTTTTTTTTCAATATTCTCATCAATATATTCTATTACCTTTTTGATTGTTCCGTAATGGGGTGACATGGGAACAGTTTTGTTTATCAATGGGTTAATGCAATCCTGGTATAGCGTATAGATAAGGTTAAGTGCGTAAGATTTCAAAATAAGTTCAGTACCTGGTGATGCAGCTATATATTCTTTTAATATCGAATCAAAAATAAACTGATATTTTTCGGGATGGGGAGGATGAAATATTGTAGGAATTGATTCAATAACAGGGTTAATAATTGTGTTTTGGAATTTTTGCTTATTATATATATCATAAGTGGAAGGGTCCTTTCCGGTATTGCCTAATAGATCTATGCAAACGAAATAGCAGCTGTAGGGCATAATACCTTGAGTATACTGGCCGGGTTTTCGAAAAATTACATCCCCCTGTCGTACCGGATAGGTATGATCACATATCACCATGGCTCCTTCACTAAACACAATCAATTCCAGCTCGTAATCATATACATAACGTTCCCTTAGACGATGACCTGTAGGTAGATTTGCACCCTGTGTAAAATATAATGATTTAAGAACCAGTGGCGATAAATCTTTATTTTGGCTTTTTATTTGAGCAATTTTGCTTTCCATATTTCACCTCGTAAATTAAGAATATAATAAAATTTACTAAATATAATTTTTTGTTAAACATTAACAATAATGATTAATATTATGTAATGTTTATAATATCCAGTGATTAATCAAAAATATAATACATATATTTTATCGTAAGATTTTGAAAAAATGAATAATATAATGAATTGATTTTATTAGCACTTCACCTTAAAATATTAGTATTGACAGAACTTAAGATAGTAATAATGCTGAATTGATTCTTATCATAAAATTTCATAAGCATATTTGATTTTTAATATAGGGTAGAAGCTATTCTGTTTTTCCAATTATCTACAGTTGAATTAATTATGATATGGTATGTTAAGTCTTAGTTTGGTTTATTAATATACTAATGTTTAGCTTATATATAAATTATAACTATATAGGAGTGGTTATATGGAAGAAAATCAATTATTAAATAAACGTATTACACTTTTCGCACTTATGTGGCCAATACTAATTGAGACTTTTTTAAGGATGCTTTTTGGTACCGTGGATACTTTTATGTTAAGTGGATATTCTGACAAGGCTGTTGCAGGGGTTGGTGCTGCAAACCAGTACATATCTATTCTCATATTGATATTCCAGATTGTAGCGGGAGGTTCAGGAATAGTAATATCCCAGTATCTTGGTGCTCAAAATAATAAAAGAGCTTCGGATGTAGCGATAGCCTCAATAATTTTTAATTTGATTTTCGGTTTATTAATAAGTCTCACACTTTTTATTTTTGCAGGAAAGATGCTTGGGTTAATGAATTTTTCCAGTGAAGTATACAATTATTCAAGGGACTTCCTAATTATTGTTGGGTCGTTTTCATTTATACAGGCAATGAGTATGACGGTTTCTGCCGTTTTAAGAAGTTATGGATATGTTAAATATCCTATGCTGGTTAATATGTTTGCTAATTTTCTTAATATAATAGGTAATTCTATTTTCATATATGGTTTGTTCGGTATGCCTGTATTGGGCGTTAAAGGTGTTGCATTGTCAACTGTTGTTAGCCAGTTTGTAGGACTTGTTGTAATTTTAATAATCCTAAAGAAGAAGGTTGGAATAAGTTTCTCTGTAGTTAAGGTGCTAAGAATGCCAAAGAATATTATTGTTGACATTCTAAAGGATATTTTAAAAATAGGAGGTCCTTCAGCAGGTGAAACCATTTCATATAATATTTCTCAAATTGTTATAACGGCTTGCATAGCAAATTTTATGGGAGAAGACTCTTTGACAGCAAGGTATTATGTATTTAACCTGATGTTTTATATCATGCTGTTCGGACTTGCTATAGGGCAAGCTACACAGATAATGGTCGGACATCTGATAGGAGCGGGAAGAAGGGATGAGGCATATAAAACATGCTTACGGAGCCTTAAAATTGCAGCAGCAATTTCATTTGTTGTTGCCATAGTGTTTGCAATATTTGGAAAGATGCTTTTAGGATTGTTTACGGATAATGAAAGTATTATTGAAATTGGTGGCTTACTGTTTATTATTACCATTATTTTAGAACCCGGAAGGTCGTTTAATATTGTTCTGGGTTATTCTCTAAAGGGTACAGGTGATGCAAAGTTTACATTGTATATTGGATTGGTATCTATGTGGTTTGTAGCGGTTGGTATGACCTATTTCCTTGGCGTTGCAATGAATTTAGGTTTAATAGGAGTTTGGATTGCTTTTGCTATGGATGAATGGGTTAGAGGATTAGGAATGCTTAAGAGATGGTGTTCTAGAGCATGGGAAAAGATGAGTCTTGTTAAAAAGGAAGATGTAATTAAAATAAAAGCTGGTGAAGAAGAACTACTTCATAGTCTAAATTAAGGCATGTTTGAAATATTATATATTTATACGCAAAAACGAAGGTATGCTTAGATGGCAAAGCACCATCAAAACATGCCTTTTGTTTGTACATGGGATTTGATTGTATTTAATATAATGTAATAAATTAAATTTTTGTTTATAAATAATTTATTTTGTTATTCCAAAATCTATTTACATAATATATAATTATTAACAGGTTTGTATGAAATATATTAATGTATTTTAATATATAGTGAATTATCAATTTTCATGTATATTTGCATATTGTAATTTGTTATATTCAAGTGTTGACTTTTTGATTAATGTATGATAAATAATTAACAAACTAGTAAAAAATTTGTGAGTTTGCTTTCTTTATTCTCCAATTGTATTTCTTTTTAATGTCAAGTGAAAAATATGGTAATGCTTAAAAAATGCTTTGGGTGTTCTGAGTTATAAAGCTATCTATAATGGGGGCGTTCCATGAAAATTCGGTTGTATAATAGATCTAAATCTTTTTATACCATAATGACTTCAATAGCTATACTTCTTATAGGCGGAGCGACTTATTTCCTGTCTTATGAAAACTTAAAAAGCAATGTAATGGAATCTTTAGAAGAACTATCAAGACAGGGGGCCAGAACCGTCGAATCAAAGCTAAGGCTCCAGCTTGATTTGCTCAGTTCTATTGCGGCACAAAGTATAGTGTCTGACCCGGATATCAATATTGAAAATAAGCTTAATGAAATGAAAAGACAGGCCACATTGAACGGTGCTATAAGGTATGGAATTTCCGATTTAGATGGTAATGCATATACAACTGATGGGAGAAGGTTTTATAATGGTGATAGAGAGTATTATCTAAAGGCTCTCAATGGCAAAAGAAGTATTCAAGGACCTTTAACCAGTAGGGCAGACGAAAGAGTGGTTGTGGCTTTTGCTGTTCCTCAAAAGGATGATAAAAATAATATCATAGGAGTTTTACATGCTACATACAGCATAAATTTTATATCTGATATTATTCGACAAATAAAGCTCAGTAATGACGGGATTGCATTTATAATAAACAAAAAAGGTGAAGTTATAGCTTGTGCAGATCCCTATAAGGCTTTTATAATTGAGAGCTATTTCGACAATACCAAGATGGATAAGAAGAACATGGAATTGATTGGGTTGGAAGAGAAAATGCTGTCGGGAATACCTGGCTCAGGTGAGTATTTATTGGAAGATGTAATCCATTACATAGGTTATGCTCCAATAGAGGACACCGACTGGTTTATTGCTGTGACAGCTTCAAAGGCTCAAGCCACTGAAAAAGTCAATAAGGTTATATATATTATTAATGTTGTAATTATACTCTTTATCCTTGTTTCAATGATTTCAAGTATTTATAGTCACTACCTCAAGAAAAGGCTTATTTATGAGGAAGAAGTATCCAGAGATCTTATCGATATAGCCAATATACTCTCAATAAGATTAAAGTATGACGGAACAATAATTTCCTTTAACAAATATGCAGAAATTGCAACACAATACCATAATAATGAGGTGGTAAATAAAAGTTTTGTTGATATGCTGGAAAAAGAGGATAGAGTGAAGTTTTTTGAAATTCGCAATTCTTTAAATCAAACGGATTGTTCAGAAAATGTACAAATGTCTTTAAGACGAAAAGATGGAAAATTGATTCATATTGTTTGGAATGCCAATATGAAGGATGATTATAAGGATAAGTCAATATTTTTTGTAATAAACATGATAGGCATGGATCTTACAGAAAGAATTGAAGCAGAAAGGAAAATCCGTGACAACAATGAAAAACTTACCCAGGTTCTTAGAGAGCTAGAAGCATCACAGGAAGAGCTAAGGAATAAATTTGATGAGCTCTGTACTACCAAGAACAAACTTATGGAAAGCGAACAGAGATTTCAGCTATCATTACAAGGGTCCAATGACGTTATATGGGATTGGAATGCTATAGATAACAAGCTTTTTTATTCGGATAAGTTTTGTGAATTTACAGGATATGATAGAAGTGAAATTGGAGATACATTGGAAAATGTGCAAGCTCTCTTTCATCCGGAAGATGTTGAGATTGCCGAAAAAGCAAAAAAACAGCATTTTGAAGGGTTAACTCCCAATTTTTCCTATGAAGTGAGAATAAAGACAAAAAACGATGAATATTTATGGTTTTTAGTTAAAGGCAAGGCTATTAAAGATGAAGCAAATAATGTGATCAGAATGGCTGGCTCAATAACAAATATCAATAGTAAAAAAATCCACGAACAGATGATTAGAAAGCTGGCATATTATGATTTGCTGACAGGACTACCTAATAAGCTTGTTCTTAAGGAGAGTACCGACCATGCCATACAGGAAGCTTTAAAAAATGGAGAATCGGGAATTTTGGTGCTTATTGATATAGATAATTTTAAGCTTTTAAACGATTCATATGGACATTATTATGGTGATTTACTCCTTATCGAACTTAGTAATATGTTGATTTCTATTTTTGATAGTCCATGCATGGTTTCAAGGACTGGAGGAGATGAATTTGCGGTTCTTATACCATCCGTTAATTCGGAAGAACTTATTAAAGAATGCATAGACAAAATAATGTCTGTATTTTCTAAAACATTTCATGTTGATGACAATGTATTTTATATAACAGCAAGTATGGGTATCGCCTTGTTTCCTGATGATTCCAAAGATTTCGATGTTCTATTGAAAAACGCTGATACAGCGATGAATTATGCCAAAAAAATGGGAAAATCCAATTATATGATATATACAAAACGTCTTAATGATGAAATAATGGAGAAAGTGAGGCTTGCCAGTTGCTTAAGAAAAGCACTGGAAAATAATGAATTCCAGTTGTATTATCAGCCTCAGTATATTACAAAAACAAGGGAGATATATGGCTTTGAGGCACTTATAAGGTGGAACAGTCCCGAATTTGGTTTTGTTTTGCCGGGTAAGTTTATTGGTGCTGCCGAAGAAAACGGTTTTATTGTGACTTTAGGTGATTGGGTTTTGAAGCAAGCATGTCTGTTTATTTTAAGGCTAAAAAATGAAGGAATAAACTGTATGAATGTTTCTGTAAATATTTCAATTGTTCAATTGATTCAAGATGATTTTGCCGATAAGCTCATTAGAATTGTTAATGAAACGGGATTAGATCCCGGATTCTTGGAAATTGAGCTTACAGAGTCTGTGCTTATTCAGTCAATTGATGATAATTTAGAAAAATTGAAAAGAATTAGGGAGCATGGAATAAAGATTTCTATTGATGATTTCGGGAAAGGTTTCTCATCATTAAGCTATCTTAAAAACCTTCCCGTGGATATACTAAAGATAGACAAGGAATTTGTCGATGATATAGGTAAGGATGTGGATATAACAGATTCCATAATACATATAGGACAAAAAATGGGACTTAAGGTTATTGCAGAAGGTGTAGAAAATGATGAGCAATATCAGGATCTTTTTAAAACCAATTGTGACATGATTCAGGGATATTACCTCGGAAGTCCTATTCCTGAAGAAGATGCGGTTAAATTGGCTGTTCAGCATTTTGAAAAAAAGTTAATGCAATGAAGATTAGAGTATATACTTAAAACTTATGAAGTTGGAATAAAATCATGATAGATTTAATAGAATATATATTATCGGGTAATTAACCAGTTTGTGACATATGCAAAAGATGGATTAATCATAAACATCATAAACTATAAACTACTTTGTTATTGACATCAGTTTTATGGGTGTTATATAATCTTTATTAATCTATTTTTAAAAATAATGAAGAAAAATGGATCAGGCCATAGAGTTAAGAGACTTTGTGAAGCCAGACCGAGTTTATGGCAGCAGGAAGGAAAATACCTGTGGGACTATATATGATTTATACTTATAGTCTTACAGGTTTTTTGAATGTATATTAAATTATAGTTCAGTTTCTTATAATTATAAAAATTGGTCTGTTTAAGATCATATGGAGGTATTTGGATTATGGGAGATTCCGGCATTAAAACAAGGACAGCAATTTTGTCTGTAGTTTCAAATTCAGTACTAATACTTTTAAAGGTAATTGCAGGCATTTTAAGTGGCTCAGTCAGTATAATTTCTGAAGCCATTCATTCAGCCATGGATCTTTTAGCTGCAATAATTGCATTCTTTTCGGTCAAGATTTCGGCAAAGCCTGCAGACAGGGATCATCCCTATGGACATGGTAAGGTTGAAAATATTTCTGGGGTAATTGAAGGACTCTTGATACTGGTAGCGGCTGTAATTATAATATGGGAAGCGATTAAAAAAATTATAAATCCTACGCAGATTGGTGAAACAAATATAGCTTTATTGGTTATGTTTATATCTGCCGCAGTAAATTTTTTTGTATCAAAGAGATTGTACAAAGTTGCAAAAGAATCCGATTCAGTAGCGTTGGAAGCGGATGCATTGCATCTTAAGACGGATGTTTATACCTCATTAGGTGTTGGAGTAAGCATGGGGCTGATAAAGTTTACAGGCATATGGATTCTTGACCCTATAGTTGCAATATTGGTTGCATTGCTAATTTTGAAAGAAGCCATATCACTTATCTGGAATGCATATTGTCCTTTGTTGGATACAAAATTGTCAGACAGTGACGAGGAGAAAATAAGGAATGTTATAAATGAATATAAAAATGAGATCATTGATTTTCATGAGTTGAGAACAAGAAAATCGGGAAGTATAAAATATATTGATTTCCATATGACTGTCAATAAGGACCTCTCGGTGGAACAGTCTCATCAACTTAGTGATAAGATAGAAAGTGATTTGGAAAGGGTACTTAAGAATACCAATGTAAGCATTCATATAGAACCCGGAACATAAAAAGGAGGCTTTTTAGCCTCCACAATTTTTTTGTTCTTATTATTCTTTTTTAAAAGCACCTTCATGATATGTGTTCATAGGGTCCCAGACAAACCACTCTTCAAACCCGGCGTCATAAACGGCTTGTATCTGCTGCCTTACTTGCTCATCCCTATAAGGCTGCCAGTTTCCGGTACCTATCCATGAAGCATCAAAGTCCTGGATAAAGGTTCTTATTTTTGGAGTGCTGCCTTCTACTTTGGAGAGACGGTCTTTGGCTTTCAAAAGTGTGTTTTTGATAACACCGTAAGGATCAAGATCCGGTTTTTTAAATGCTATGCCGTTAATTATTTGTCCTAATGCATAATGTGACGGATAAGCCATTGGATATATATAGTCCATATCTTTACCTATATACTCAAGATACTGGCCTATGCCTTCGTTATCTCCGGGTGTTTCGCATATTATTGCAAAAACATCTGCTGAAAGAACTGCATTAGGCATTTGTCTTCTTGCTTCAGCTAAAAATTCGTTAATAACCTCATACATTTGTTTGTCACCGGAGTTGCCAAAATCCATATTGCTTTTCTTTCCGTCCGGGAAACGAACATAATCAAATTGAACTTCGTCAAAACCTTTGGCAAGTGCTTCTTTTGCCAGGTCTATGTTATATTGCCATGCTTCCTTGTTATGAGGATTTACCCAGGTTACATTGTTGTGAATATATAGCCCACCGTTTTTGTTCTTTATTGCAGTGTCAGGCTTTCCTTTAGAAAATATTGGATCCTTGAAGCATACGATTCTCGCTATGGCATAAATGTTGTTGTCGTGAAGCTCCTTGGTCACTTTTTCGGGATCATACCTTACATCTATTGCATTGACTTCTTTTGCGGCAGGAACTGAGGAATTAACTGTTACTGTACCGTCATCATTTTTGTAGTCTATTACATAGCTATTAATCTCAGTAGTATTTGCAAGCTCAATATAGTGCTTTAATCTGGCACCGGCAGAAGACGCTGTAAGATAAAGGCCTTTAGCCTTAACCAGTTTCTTTTCCGGTACCGGTGTAGGTGTTGGCTCAGGTGTGTTTGTCGGTGTGTTGTTATTACCGCTTTGCTTTGAGCCTGCTATATTTGAGCCAGGCATTTTGTCGGTTTCATTATCTGAGTTGATGCCGGAATTTAGACCGCATGAAGAAAAAAGCATTGATGCAACAATTGTAAATGCGAGAACAAAATTTTTCTTGCTAAGGATTTTTTTCATGGATTATCGGCTCCTTTTTAATAAATTTAACTGAGAAGATACAAAAAATGTTATTCGTATGGAAGCATTTGAATAAAGATAAATAAAACGAATACAATAATATGATTGATTATATGATTAAAATTTATCAAAAAAAATTTAAAATATCAATGCCTAATATATTCACATTAAGGTATGATAAAGAAATTTTATTTCTATTATATGCAAAAGATTAATCGTATAATCGTATTTAATATCGTATAAAAGGTACAAAAATTAAAGCATTATCTTGTAATATTGCTAAATTTAATATAAAATTTTCATGTGCATATTCGAAATAAATGACTCAAAATGCATTAAAAGTGTTTATAAACCATATAAATGCAGAAGGTTTATTACTTTAATATTTGTAGAATAATGACAGGGAGGCTAAATAATGAAAATATGCCCAAAATGTAACTATTCAAATCAGGATTTTGCTAATGTTTGTGTAAGCTGCGGTACCCAATTGGATAACTACAACCATTACGACAGTTTTGCACCGCCGCCTATGCCAATTGTAACCAATGGATTGTCAATTGCGTCAATGATATTGGGAATAGCATCAATTTTTCTGTCATGTTGTTATGGAATTGGTATTATTCCGGGAATACTTGGAGTCATATTTGGATTTGTGTCAAAGAAATCGATAGATAACTCGCAGGGAAGAGAACAGGGAAAAGGATTTGCTGTAGCCGGTATTATTACGGGATTTATAGGTATTCTCTTTGGAATACTGATAATATTAGTGTTGGTGAGTTACTTAAAGAATTTTGACTGGAATTCTTATTTTGATATGATTAAAGATATGCAAAATGGCGATGGAAGAAATTTTTAAGTAGATAAAAATGTTTAATTTCAAAGGAAGAGAATTAAAAAGAAATAATTTATTATTACACATAGTATGGCTTATAATATGTTTATTGCCTATAATATGTTCATTTCTTTTGATAACAGATGGGCAGGTGGTGGCATTCAGATTTCATAATAATTATGAAGTCGGGGTGCCATGTGTTTTTAAGACCATTACAGGATATAATTGTCCATCATGCGGAGGTACAAGAAGCTTTGTCTATATGAGTCGATTTTCTCTTTTGTCAGCATGGAATTTAAGCAAAGCTGCGACAATGCTCTATATACTTATGGCATTGCAGATACCGTACAGAATTGTGTTGATTGCGAGAGGAAGTGTTCCGTTTCAAAGGATAATTGCAAGGCTTGGGATAGTGTTTTTGATTTTTATTGGGGTTGTGGATATAGCAGATTTTGTAGCTCAATTTATATAATGTTTATAATGACCACCAAGGGAGATGTTAAAATTGAATTCACCTTATGATTCATATATTAGGCGTAAAAACAAGTACGACAGTAAAATACAAAGACTAACAAGGGCAATTAATCTGGTAAGCAATTTAAGACTGGGGATTTTTATCATAGGATTGGCTGCAGGCGTGGTTTTATACCTTGCTAAATATTATATTCTCTTAACGGCTGTTATTTTTGTATCAATAATTGCATTTGTATATCTGGTTATAAGGCATGAAAAGCTTATTGAAATTAAAAAATTTCATACTTTTTTGATGCAAATAAATGAGAATTCTATTTTAAGGCTTGAAGGCAAGTGGCACGAGTTTAAGGATACAGGGGATGAATATTTGGATTTAGAACACAGATACTTTCAGGATCTGGATATATTCGGCAAAGGCTCGTTGTTTCAATGGATAAATACTGCAAAGACATATTATGGAAGATGCTATTTCAGAGATTTATTGGGAAATACCCCTAAGTCCATCGAGGATGTAACAGAAAGGCAGCAAGCAGTTCTGGAATTATCAAAAAAATTAGCGTGGAGACAGAGGTTTCAAGCTGAAACTATGACAGTTTCAGACAGGACGATTGATCCGGATGAGCTCATAAAATGGGCTTTGGACAGTCAAACATTTTATCTTAAAAAATGGTTTGTCATATTTGCAAAGGCTATGCCTGTAATAACCGGAGCAATGATTTTACTTGCTATTTATACCCAAATTATTACTTATCATATTCCTGTATTGCTGCTGGTTGTACAAGCGATTTTATTGAGAATAAGGAGAAAAAAAAGGTGCGAGGTATTTGACCTGGCTGAAAAATATAGCAATGACATAAAGGTTTATTATAATGCTTTAAGGCATTTTGAAAAACATAATTTCAAATCGGCTCATATCAAGGACATAAAGGCCCAAATGGTTAATGATGAAGGTCTTTGTGCATATAAGCAATTGGAAAGACTGTCAAAAATAATTGAAAACATATCTTCCAGGCATAATGCATTCTTTGAAGTGATGAATATACTTACTCTCTGGGATTTTCACTGCATGACATCCATTGAGAAATGGAAGCAAAGTTCGGGAAAGTTTCTTTTGTCCTGGATTAAGGCGGTAGGAAAGGTGGAGGCTTTGTGCGGAATTGCGGTAATCTGTTTTGACAATCCGCAGTGGCCTATGCCTGATATATGGAATTCTAAGCCGTTTGTTGAAGCAAAAGGCCTAGGTCACCCTTTATTGGGCCGAAATGCAGTGACTAATGACATTAAAATAAAAAATCCTGTAAAGGCACTTCTTATTACCGGATCAAATATGTCAGGCAAAAGCACATTGCTTCGTACTGTGGGAATTAACCTTGTTTTGGCTTATGCTGGTGCACCTGTTTGTGCTGAAAGTTTTTCAGCATCAATAGCTGATATATACACCTGCATGAGGGTTAGTGATGATCTTGGAAAAAGCATCTCATCCTTTTATGCAGAGCTTTTGAGGATTAAAGAAATAGTAAATAAAGCAGAAAGCGGTAAAAAGGTCTTTTTCCTGTTGGATGAGATATTTAAGGGAACCAATTCAAGAGACAGACATATGGGGGCACGTGTTCTAATTAAAAGGCTTTGCCAGCTAGATTGCTCAGGTCTTGTTTCAACACACGATCTTGAATTAAGTGATCTAGAGAATGAAGGCACTTATGTGAAAAACTACCATTTCGAAGAGTATTACAAGGATGATAAGATAAACTTTGACTATAAACTTAAGGAGGGTGTGTCCACTACAAGAAATGCGGTTTATCTTATGAGACTTGCAGGTATAGATATAAGCGATGAATAATAAAAATACATTACAATGCTAAAGTGCAATTATTCTAAGCTTCCTGCACATTTGCTGCAGATGCCGTAGAATTTAACCCTATGATCTTTTACTATAAAACCATGCTCAAGCAATATCTGCTGCTCGAGGGACTCTAAAAGGTCCTGCTCAACTTCTATAACTGCATTGCATGATGTGCAAATAAGATGGTGATGACGATGGGTGCTTGTATGTCTGTTTAGCTCATATCTGCCTAAGCCGTCATCAAGATCAAGCTTATGAACAATACCGATTTTGTTAAATAAAAGCATGGTCCTATAAACTGTCGCAAGTCCTATATCGGGGTTGTTTTTTTTAACCATATCGTATATTTCCTCAACACTTAGGTGTTTTTCATTGCAATTTATTATTATGTCCAAAATGACCTGCCTTTGAGGAGTTAACTTACATCCCTTTTCTTTGAGAAGGGAACTTAAATTAATAGATTTTGAGTCCATTTGTATTACTCTCCTTTAGAACATCGACAAAAAATGATTTTTGTCATAAAATATAAGAAATAATATGAATTATTAGACTTTAATATTTCATATTGGGTACAAATATATTATATATTATATTAAATTTATAGGAGGTTATCTATATTAAATACGTTATTACTCTTAACTTACTATAGAAGAGCAAAATAACAACCGCGTTAACACAATTTTGCATTTTGGAGGTACAAATGATTAGGGCTTTAATTGTATTATTGTATTTTGCAGGTTATCTTTTTTATTCTCTTGCCTTAAGGCTTAAAGTTATGGTGATGAACTGGAGAGGGAAGGAAAAAGAGGCTGCTGATTTTATTAATTACCAGGCAAGGTTATGGGCACAACGTATGATTCGAATAACCGGTTCGAAAGTAAATATTTCTGGTCTGGAAAATATACCAAAGGATAGAGGTGTTGTATTTATTGCAAATCACCAGAGCTATATGGATATTCCGGTAATGATAGGCTATATAGATAAACCTATGGGGTTTATAGCAAAGGTCGAACTGTTGAAGGTACCGATTTTGAGTATGTGGATAAAGTACTTGGGAGGAGTGTTTATCGTAAGAAACAATCCCAAAGAATCGTTAAAGGCCATAAATAAAGGTGCAGAGCTTATTAAAAAAGGAAAATCTATGGTTATTTTCCCTGAGGGTACCAGAAGTGAAGACGGTAAATTGGGAGCATTCAAGCCTGGAAGCTTAAAACTTGCAGTTAAATCGGGAGCACCAATAGTACCGGTTGCCATCAAAGGCACTGTAAATATACTGTCAAAAAAGAAGTTTGCAATTAAGCCGTCCGAGGTAGAAGTACATGTGCTGCCTCCCATTATGCAGGATGAAGATGTAAAAAAGGATACCAATGTTCTTATGGAAAAGATAAGAATTGCCATTATGGAAAAGTTAAATTAACAAAATATAAGCACATATTAAATATACACTAGAAAAGCATAGGAGGAGCTAAATTGATAATAAAAAACGCTAATTTTGAGATTACTGCCGTTAGTCCTGCACAGTATCCTGTAGCAGATTTCCCTGAAGTTGCTTTTGTAGGACGTTCCAATGTGGGAAAGTCTTCAATATTGAATACATTGACCAATAGAAAGAGTCTTGCAAGGGTAGGTGCTACTCCAGGCGTGACTAAAGCGGTTAACTTTTTTAATATAGATAATAGAATGTTTTTTGTTGATTTGCCCGGTTACGGGTATGCAAGTGTATCAAAAGACAAGAAATCGTCATGGGAAGTTGTAGTGGAAAAGTACCTTTTTACAAGAGCCAATTTAAAGATGATTGTTATGCTTGTGGATATAAGGCATAGCCCCACAAAGGACGATAAAATTATGTACAAATGGATATTGGACAGCAAAATACCCTATATAATAGTTGCATCAAAAGCCGATAAAATTTCAAAGGGTCAAATTCAAAAGCATATACAGGTTATAAGGACAGAACTTCAATTATCTCCGGATATTAAGGTTATTCCTTTTTCATCCCAAACCAGGCAGGGTAAGGAAGACATACTTGATATCATAGGAACTTTATTGTAAACCCCTTCAAACCTATATAAAAAAGAAAGGGCTGGAAAAATGAAAAAGGGAATTGAAATATATAATGAAAATGGCAGGAGAATAGTAAGAGGTACGGGATACTATGAGCCTGAAGTTAAGGTTAAAGATATTAAGGAGATTGTCAATTGTGCAAGGAAATATGGTGATAAAACAGGTTTTAAATTTAAAGACAAAAGTGGAAAAATAGTCGAAAAAACATATAATGAGTTTGTGTATGATATTGACTGTCTTGGCACGGGTTTGATGTCCATAGGGCTAAAAAACGCTTCAATAGCAATATTAAGTGAAAACAGATATGATTGGGGAGTTTGTTATTTGTCTGTTGTAAATGGAGTAGGAATCGTGGTTCCTATGGATAAGTACCTTCCTGCAAAAGAAGTTGAAAACCTTATTGAAAGAGGAAAAGTTGAGGCCATCTTCTATAGTTCGTCTTATCAGAAAGTTATGGATGATGTTGCAAAATCGAATAATAGAATAAAATACTTTATATGTATGGATGATATAAAGGGTAAAGATATTGAAAATACCAGATTCATATCTATGAGTGAAGTGAAAATGAAGGGAAAAAGTCTTTTGGATGGAGGGGACAAATCGTTTACGGATGTTGTCATCAACAGAAATAAGATGTCCATACTGCTTTTTACTTCGGGTACTACAAGTATGGCAAAAGGTGTAATGCTTTCTCATGCCAATATAGCCGATAATGTGGTTTCCATATCGACAGTTATAAAGTTATATAAAGACGATGTGCATCTCTCACTTCTTCCGCTTCACCATACATTTGAAAATACTGTAGGATTTCTTTTTATGGTGTATAGTGGCACTTGCATAGCATATTGTGACGGCATAAAACATATAGCACAAAATCTAAAAGAATATAATGTATCCGTCCTTATCGCAGTTCCGGCCATATTTGAAGCACTATACAGAAAGACTATGGAGGGAGTAAAAAAAGCAGGGAAAGAGAAATCATTTAATAAAGCATTAAAGATTTCAGGTATTTTAAGAAAGTTTGGTATTGATATCAGAAGAAAGCTATTTAAAGGTATATTCAATCAGTTGGGGCCATGTCTCAGACTTGCAGTATCAGGTGCGGCACCTCTTGACAAAGAGGTAATAACAGGATTTGAAAATATAGGATTCAAGGTGCTTCAGGGGTATGGCTTGACAGAAACATCACCTGTTGTTGCCACCAACAATGACTTCATAAACGTTCCCGGTTCAATAGGCTACCCGATTAGCGGTGTGGAAGTTACATTAGATACTGTTGATGATAACGGTATGGGCGAAATTATGGTTCGTGGAGAAAATGTAATGTTAGGATATTTCGATAACCCTGAAGAGACTAAAGAAGTTATTACATCTGACGGTTGGTTTAAAACAGGTGATTTGGGAACTATCGATAATGAAGGGATTATAAGGATTACCGGCCGTGCAAAATCCATGATTGTACTGAGTAATGGGAAAAAAGCATTTCCTGAAGAGTATGAGGTATTGCTCAACAATATAAAAGGCGTAAAAGATTCGTTTGTATGGGGGAATATCGCACCTGACGGTGATGTTCAGGTATGTGCCGAATTGGTTATCGATAAAGATAATATAATGGACGACAATGGCAGAATGCTGTCGGAGCAGGAATTAGCCTCAATGTTTGATAAAGAAATAAAAGAGATCAACAAGGAGCTTCCTCAGTATAAAATTATTCGATATTTTATAATGACATATGACGATATAGCTAAGACTACAACTCTTAAGATAAAAAGGCCTGTTGAATATGAAAAGGTTAAGTCGAAATTGGAAAAGTCAGGACTTGAGATAAGAAAAGCTTCCGGTAAGATTTATTAGGGGATGAATTATGCCAAACACAAAAGAATATTTTATAAAAATTGGGGATAATGAAATTCCATATATAATTAAAGAGAGTTCTAAAGCTAAAAATATAAGACTTGTCATAGACAATAACGGTCTTCATATAGTTAAACCTAAAAAGGTTGCTATTGGCGAGGTTGACAGGGTGTTAAAGGATAAAAGTACCTGGATTTTCAATCATTATAAAAAGTTGATTGAAGCAAAAAAGTGCATGCCGGAAAGAAAATGGATAACAGGCGAGACTTTGCTATACTTAGGTCAAAGCTATATGTTAAATATAACAGAACATAATAAAATTGATAACAATAATTTGTCAAACATTAAAAAGGGCATTATATCTGTAAATTTTGATGGAGACGCCTTTAATATTCTTATGGATGAAAAAACAACCGGTGAGGAACGGAAGATACTGGTTGAGAGCATATTAAAGAAGTGGTATAAGAGGGCAGCTGATTCTGTAATTTATGGAAGGCTGGAGCATTTTTGCAGGATTACCGGGTTAAGGTATAAAGCTGTGAGGTTTAAGGAACAGAAAACAAGGTGGGGTAGCTGCTCAAAAGCCGGTAATCTTAATTTTAACTGGAAACTTGTTATGGCTCCATTATGGGTAGTTGATTATGTTGTTCTTCATGAGGTCTGTCACTTAAGACATTTAAATCATTCGAAGGACTTCTGGAATATGGTGGAATATTATATGCCTCAATATAAAAAAGCACAGGAGTGGTTAAAGAATAATGGAGCAAAATTAACATTCAGTAATTGATGAAACATAGCAAATCAATGAAAACATAATTTTATGATATGAACAAAAGGTTAATTGGATGCATAATATGTAACACAAGTTTTTTTAAGGATATAAATTGCTATGGATTCAGAAATTGTATTGAATAGTATTCTTTTGGGATTACAGGATAATATCAGATCTAGAAAGACACTAAGGGACTCATTTACATTGGAAGAAGGAAAAATGGGTATATATGAAATTTGCAAAATTAATGCATCCATTTGCGACATATATAATCATGAAAGTGAAGATGAATACTATACTTCGGGAAAGGTTAAGGTTACAATAAATTATGTAACTGAAAAGGACTGTGACATAGTGGATAGTATAACCTATTATCTTCCGTTTTCCTTCAATAGGGAAGCTGTATCTGGGGATTTGGAGGAATTGCAATTGGAGAGGCTCTCCATTAAGGTATTATTTCCTCGAAGTGTAGTTATAGAAGCTTGTGTAATATCATGTAGTTGCAAATAATTATTGACAACCGATGTGATAAAATATATTATTTTTATAAGAGATATTTTTTTTATAATTTTTTATATATTTAGATAAATATAAACATATAATTTATTAGAGCAATATTTATTGCTTTTAATATAGAGTAAAAGTATAAGAGTATGTTAATCTGTTGCATTTGTCTGTAGTATGTTCTTTGAATTCTTAATTTTTGCTATTCTCATTATTTTCCATGCTGTATGATTTATTTATCTTGGACTAAAAAGAGCGAATACTCTTGTATAATATATATATTCAATTGAATATTGTACAGATATTACTAAATACCAAAATTAAATTAGATTTACAAGGATTTATTAGATATAACATGTGTTTCCAGTACTTTATAATTAGTTTAAGGAGGTATTGTTATGTTCAGGATTAGAGGGTTATTGGTAGTTTTAGTAATGGTTTTGATTACCGGTTCACTTGTTAATTCCGTGTCAGTTTTTGGAGCAGCAGCTGGTACTTACAAAATCAGTGGATATGTAGAGCCAGATTTTAAGATTACCGACCCTATGATTAAAGCCGGTTTTAAAGTTGAGATCGTT
The DNA here is from genome assembly GCA_035370245.1 of Pseudobacteroides sp. Taxonomy (GTDB): domain Bacteria; phylum Bacillota; class Clostridia; order Acetivibrionales; family DSM-2933; genus Pseudobacteroides. The sequence goes on along the minus strand of DAOOVO010000025.1, from coordinate 21,018 downwards.
GGAACATCCTATTATGATGTAACTGATAGTACAGGTTATTTTGAAATACTGAACATACCAATAGATACCAGTATTAATATTAAAGTCAGATTTTCAAAAGATGGTTATTTGAAAAAAGAGATAAGTGATTTGAAAATTGGCTCAGAGGTATTAATTGGAACTAAGGAAGAACCTGTAAAGTTGTGGCCGGGGGACTTACTTCCGGATGATGCAATCAACTTTATTGATGTAATACAGATGGCAAAGAGTTATAATACATATAAAACTGATTACAACTTTAACAAAATTTGCGACTTCAATCTTGATTCTGCAGTTAATATGGCTGATGTTATAATTATGGCAAGGCATTTTAATGCTGTGTCAAATGAATATGGTGAAGAAAAAGTCAGCTATGTTGCACCTGATAAACCTGAAGCTCCCCGAAATCTGAAAGCTTTATGGTACACAGGCTCAGCTGTATCTTTAAAATGGGACGCTCCATCAACAAAAACATCCATATCAGGGTATGAAGTATATATAAATGACAAGGTTGTGGCAACAGAGAAAAACACAAGTGTAATTTGTGCAGGTCTTAACCCGGGTAAAGAAAATACTGTTTATGTAAAAACTGTAAACAGCTCCAATATTAAATCCGATGCAAGTAATATTTTAAGGATAACTGCTCCAATAGATGATCATGGCGATACAATTGATAAGGCAACACCAATTGAATGTGAAAAAGAAATTATTGCGACCATGGAATTTGGAGACCCTGTAGATTATTTCAGGTTTACGCCTCAGACATCAGGTACATATGTGTTTAAAATGTATGTTGGATTTATTATGAAGGAGTATCTTTATGATAGCAGAGGGGTAAAAATAGGAGATATTACCGACAGACAGTTTAAGTTAGAAGCAGGAAAAGAATACTTTATAGGTGCAGAAAATGAATGTATAAGTGGAGAATACAGATTTGTTATTCGACCAGTAAAAAATAAACCTGATTTGGTTATTGAGAAGATTAATGTAAGTAAACTTTCTGTTAATGAGCAAAGTTTATTAGGAGTAAGAATAAAAAATATTGGTGATGCAACATCACGTGGCCCATTTAGAATATCATTTGATATAGATGATCATAAAAATGCATTTTTGGTAGACTATAATAAAAATCTCGAACCTTACAGTTTTGATACATGTTTTGTTACAGGAAGCTCTAATGGAACTCTTACATGGTCTTCGTCAATGGTTGGCCATCATAAGATAACGGTTAATTTAGATGTTAACAATAATATAGATGAAATTTATGAAAATAATAACTCCGTTACATATGATGTTGTAATAGATGATCATCCTAATACCAAAGAATATGCAGAAGAAATTTATATTGGTGATGAGATCAGTGGTTACATAGGCCAAAAAACAGAGAAAGATTATTTTTATGTAATACCAAAATCAACTGGTACGTATCGTATTGATATGCCAAATAGCAAATATACTAACTTTTTTATATATAATAAGAATATGACCCAAGTGGTTCCTACCGGAGCTATTTATGATGGAAATAATAGAATAGGCTGCTTTGCGGAAGCAAAATTAACTGCTAATGAAAAGTATTATATAGTGGTAAGTTCTGCTCCTGATGTTAACGACTTTATGAGTGAAGTCTATGTACTTACAATAAAACAAATAAAGTAAATTGTTTCTTTGATTATCTTGTTTAAGTATAATATGAAAAAACACTTCTAACTATTGAAGTGTTTTTTCATATCTACCCAACTATAATAAAACTTCCTTTTCAATCTGTGAAACCAAAATTCCAAATTTAGGCTCTGGTATCACGATATCTGGATTTTTGTTTAAAAGAAGACTAATTGCCAGAAACGGAATATTTACACCGCTAAGACAGGATATCCATGTGCCGCCAGACATTCTCGGATTAATCTCAAGAATCTTGGGACAGTCTCCATCATAACGTATTTGCACGTTAAATACATAGGATAGATTGAAAATCCTGGTTAATTCTGACGCGATATATTTTAACTCAGGAGAATCTTCAAGTAGTCTTGCCCTTCCGTCAATCTTTTTTCTGGGAATAGCTGTAAGGAGCTTTCCATTTAGGGCAAGGCAGTCAATGCTGTATTCATATCCATCTATGAATTCCATGACCATCAAGCTTTTGAATGAGTCCTTCTGGGAGAGCCTTTTTAATGCATCATCCATAGTTATTCTTAGACTGGAAAATGAATAGAGGCTGTCAATTGAACCAGCAGACTCATCAATGATTCTAAAGCCTGCACCGCCTTCGGAATGAACCGGCTTGAAACATACCTTAAAACCCTCATTTAATATGTTTTTACATGCATTTTCAAAGTCATGAACATTATCGACTACATAATACTTTGGTATGTTAAACAGTCTTTTCCCATTTAATATATGGCGTGGATCGGAAAGTAAATCTGTGTTTTGACTTATGTAATTATAAAATAAGGACTTGTCCGACAAAATATTAGTTCTTTCCGGATCACAGCAAGTCAATAGATTTACGCCTATTTCTTCGAATTTTTGGTAGTTTTGATTGATTATGACCATGTTGGTACGAGGGACAAATATATCTATTTTATGGGATTTGCAAAAGTCTAAACAAAAGTCAACATACTCTTCTTCCGGTATCATTTCTTCAATTTCATAATAATCGCACGCTTTAAAAATTACTGAATTAGGGTTTCTGTTTGTTGTAAACACTTCAAATTCAATTTCATTATTCTGCTTAATAAGGTTTATAATATGATAGGCAGTATTAAACCAGTTATTAAACCATATTCTCTTTTTATTCATTTATAAATCATCATCCTTACAATACGCTGCAAAACAGCAAAATTAATCATATTACATAATATAAAGCTATAACTTTATTCTTAAGAAAGCATTACTGTTTTATTATAGTTATTTATAGTCGGAATTATATATTTTCTCAACAATGTGAAGTATCTCCAGCGAGGCTTCTATACCTTTGCTATTTGTTATTATGCACTTATTGCTGGGCTTAAATTTATTGCATATTTCACCATGAGAGGGCAGGATGGCATAATCAGCCATAAAGAGAAGCTCAAAATCCATATATGAGTCACCTGATGAAACTACTTGCTTATTAGGAAGCATGTCTTTTATATACTCTATTGCGTTCCATTTATTAAGTGATTTAGGTAAAAAATATAGTTTCCTTCCATGTAGGCAGCTGTACCAATTATAGGCTTCTATTTCCTTCATAAAGTCACTTAGTTCAGTCATTGGAGTTGTATCTATGTTAACGATACAGTAAAAAAAGAATGACTCAACCTGACGAATATCGAGAATCCAGTTTTCATGATACAATTGGCTTTTAAACTTGTCCAAAATATTAACTAAAGGCTCACAGCCGACAGATAATTTATCCTGTATGCACTTATCCCAATTCTTGTCCGGTACACCGTCTATTAAAACGCTTCCGCCGTGGTTTACAACTGCAAACTTTGGGGAAACACAAGACCTGAAAATGTTTATTCTTTCATATTGTTCAAGGGTTCTGGTTGTAGTGGGTATAAGTATTAATTTATCGCGTAGGCTTTTTATTTTGTCCAATGTTTCATGAAGCATGTATGTTATAATACTGCCATTTTTTGTTTCCGTAGGAACAACTCTGTCTTTAAGCTCGTTAGTTATATGCTTTTCAGAAAAAATCAGTGTTTGATCAAGATCCGTCGCAAATATCAATTTTGTTATCTCCCCATATGTTTTATTAGTCCTATGCATTTATAGGAATTTAGGTCATACTGTTCTACTTCAACATTCTTTTCTCTTGCTAATTGTAACACATTACAAAGGCTGCTGTCATTTATATCTTTCACAAGCACCTTCCAGGGTACCCTTCGCAATAGTACCCTAATGGTTTCACCAATGCCCGGCTTAATGTGATTAATATCATCAATGGAAAAAGATTTGCCGACCTCTTCCACGTCTTTCATTCCAATCCAGCTTGGCTCAACGTCTAATGGTTCATTTTTTACTGTTTTAGCCACTTTTGATTGGTCTATGCCGGAAAAACAATATGTTATTTTATCTATGAAATAATTTGATAAATCCTCTGACATAAGCTCTTTATAGAACTTTACCCCGTGAAAATCGTTTTCTCCTATAAGGTCGCTTCGATGTACGGTCCTGCTCACCAAGCCGGATACTGTGGAGTTTAAACATGCACTGGGAATAAGAAAGTCCTCTCTGGTACCGTAAGTCTTAACACAATGCCCGGGATCAGCAAGTACTGCAAGGTCGTTATTTAACATGATACCGGTTTTTTTATAAAATTGAGAGCAGGATTCATTTAGAACTCTGGTTATCATTCCTTTGCCGGTCCAGCCGTCAATAAACTGTATTTCCTGATTCTTATGATTTTTAATTATATATTTTACCGCATTTTCATCGATACCCTTACCCCTTATTATAGATATGCTGTAGTGGGGAAGTTCCAAGCCGATTTTTTCTTTTAAATAACGTTTAATGAGAATTCCGACGGGAGTGCCGGCCCTTGCAAGCGAAACTAAAACAATGTTTTTTCCACGGTTTAATAAAATCTTATTTGCCACTACTGCCGTAGCATAGGCAAGCTTTGTTGCCGAATCTTCCAGCGAGCGGTGAAACATATTTATATATTCATCGGAAGGTTTGTATTCTATAGGAAGCATCTCGGAGTAGTGTATTCCTGACTGAATGGCTTTTTCTCTGTACAATGTGTCGCTTTCACTGATAAGCCCTGATATTTCCTTTAACAGAAAGCAGACATCCTCTATGTTATAGCTTCCTGAAAATGTATATGTTGTTTCTTTGTTGATTGTATTTTTATCAAAATTATTCATAAGAATTTCCTTTCTTGCCTGAACAAAACAATATAGTTACTTTCTTGATTCCAAGCTCATTAATAACTTTTATAAACCCATCAATACCCCTTTCATCAAACTTACGTTCAAAAAATACATAAAGCTCATCGTAGAAGCCATATGGAATATTATATACAAAGTTGGTTACCGTGGGGTTTGGCGGACAATTAAATTTAAACCTGTTGGCAACAGGGTAGCCGGAAGTCTCAGATGGAAATATGGGGCTTCTGGTTGTTGAATGATAATATATTTCCTTATCGATGAAGCTCGATATTAATAGGGGAATATACATGAATTCCTCTGTGCCTAAAAACAGTATGCGTTCTCCGGTTATTTTATCCTCAATAAATTTTGATAACTCATGAATTTGGGGTATTAAGCTCTTATCATCAGAAGAACTGATACCAAACCTTCCGGTATGCTTTAAATAAGGAATGTGGTTTGTCTGGCCCAACCCGTTTACTGACGTTAAGTATATTAATTCCTTGAAATACTTGTCTATATCAACATATTGAATTTCCGGCCCCAATTTTTTACTATTATATGGATCGTTACAGGATACAGTATTAAGGTTTGCTTCAAGGTATTTGTCTACTGCATCCCAATCACTAAGACCTGAAGCCGGATATACCTCAAACTGGCCTGAAATGAGGGATATAAATCTTACTTTCAGTGAGTATTCTTTTTCAAATTCCTTAAGATATTGTATATCTGCATTTGAGCGAAAGTCAAGTATTGATAGTATAACATATTCTTTTCTTTTATGAATTTTATCCAATTCCTTTATTATATTAAGAACAGTTCTTCCTGTAGATATTTCATCGTCAACAAGCACAATGGGAGAATCAGACTTTAGTATTTCGGGATTTATGGGATACACTCTGTGAGAAGTAGCATGGGAGTGCTCTTCTTCAAATACAATCTTATTATCAAAGTCTGGAATCTCTTCCCTTGTTGTATGTATAAAAGACGCATTATCAAAGCAGCTGAATATGGAATGGCCTAAAGCTGTTGCTGTTTCTGCAAATGCAAGGAATAGTATATTGCCGTTAAGATAAATAGGATTTTCTATGAGCTCTTTCCATAATGCTCTTCCATTTTTGCAGCTGATAATTGAATCAACTATTCTATCTTCTATATTGTAAACGTAAGCATATTTGCATGAGGCTAAATGAGGTAAGCAGTATTCTTTCAAAAAGGTATATGCAAGCAAGGCTCCCGTTAAAAGTGAGTTAACATTTTTAACCGGAATATGTTTTCCAAGCACTTTGCTTACAAATAAAAACCTTCTTTTTTTGTTTATTCTTGCACCAACAGAAAATATAAGCTCCAAAGGAAGCTTATATTTGTTGTCCTTCACTTCTATATTCACATTAAAGAGATCTAAAACCTGAGTAGAATAATTATTGTTTTTCATATCAATTACAGGGTTCACAGCAGGCATGTAAATGAATTATGCTGATGAAATACCCCGAAAACATTTGCCCTCCTCATTATTTTTTCTGCCCACAATGTATGTGGCTTTATTTCGTTCATTTTGTTTGAATATGTACTTTTTACCGCACCATTTCCATCCGAGCATGTAGAAAGTATGCTGCGGGCATCCTCATATTCTTCATGGGTGACCACATAAAGTGCATGGACGGGTATAATATGTGTGGGATGTATTACTGTTTTGCCTATAAGGCCGTTTGCCTTATCGAGAGTAACTTCTCTTATAAGACCATCGGTATAGTTATCGAGGAGCTTTAAACGCTTTTTTTCACCCTCAGGTCCACCAAAGCTGCCCCTAAACGGTGTACGTCTTAGCTGGGGCTTTAAAACCCTCTCACTTGAAAAATACTCCCAGACAGGGCCCGAAATAACATATTGTCTTTCAAATCTATTGAATGTATTAATAAAAAATGCAATGCAATCCCTTATAACAGAAATATCGTAAATTGTTACATCAGGGCTTCTGCGAATTCCAAACAATCCGCATAAATCGGTTCCGCCTATCCTTATGTTTAAAACCAGATGGGAATAATAGTCGATAACTGAAACAATCTTCTTTACTGCCTCAGTTCTTTTTTCCCAATATATAAGCTCGGGGGATTCCAAAATGGGCATTGCATAAAATGTTTTTCCAACGGATTCAATAATCCTTTTTAAATTGATAAAGTACTCTTCACAATTACTATCAGTAAACTTTGGAAAAACAAAACCTGTTATATTTTTTAGTAAATCTCCTGATATAGTGCGGATCTTTTCTAAATGCATGGGATTTCTAACCCTTATAAATATTAATGGTATATCCTCATACTGAAGCTCACCGTTTATTATGGCAGCTTCAAGTCTCTTCAAATGTTGAACCAGGGACCTTTCAGCTTCTTCAACCATATCGTCGCCAATAGAATCCTCGGTACAAATGACCATGGACATTAATCCCTTATGTTTGCCTTCTATAAGGTCCTCTATAATATTTTTCCTTACAGCAGGCATATAGAGAGTGGCACCTAATGCATATGCCAAATTATCCTTGCTGTCGTCCCTTTTAATGATTCCGGGTTTGATATAAAAAATAGAATCAATTTCTTTATCGTTTAAATAGTTAAAATGTCTCAATACACACCCACCTAAGTTTTAAATTATATTAAATATGTTATTACTCATAATCTTACATTTAGCAGTAGATAAATGTAAGATTATGAGTATTTAATTTAGTTATGATAAAAATTACTTCCGCATAACTTTATATTATGTATTGCCTTAATCGATAACATCCGTGTAGTAAGCGGAAGTAATTTTTTATTAATGCTTTAATTCATTCTTATTCAAAACACTATTTATTTTATAATTATTTTAGAACCGCTTTTCCAATAATTCTAAAAATTCCGCTGATTATTAATGTGCATATTCCTACAATCAGTATTTTAACCCATATGATCAGAGGAAGTGGCTGTGTATTGAAGAATGCACCACCAAAATTTGTGATGAGCACCTGTACTACAACAATGGCACCTAATACGGCAAGGAAGCTTTTGCTCTTACCGACATTCTTGAATATCGGGGTACCCAACTTCACAGATCTTGAGTTAAACATGTTAAATACCTGCATAAATATATATGTTGTAAAAAGCACTGATGAGAATGCATATTTGGTAGCTTCGTTATTTTCAAGTTCTGCTATGCTGTTAAAACCGAACGCACTTGCTACACCCATAATGTCAAACGCCTGAAGTGCTATAATAAACAACATAAAGCATACGCCCATTGTGCCGATATTATAGAACATAGTCTTAGTTACAAAGGACTCGGTACGTTTCTTAGGCTGATCGTTCATAATATCGTCTCGAGATGGCTCCAATCCAAATGCTAATGCAGCAAGAGTATCCATTACCAAGTTAACCCACAGAAGCTGTATAACAGTCAATGGTATGGATTTGAAGTTCGAATTCGGGAAGAATATCATAAGTATAGGGCTAAGTATTGCAATCATAAGTGCTGAAAAGTTAATGGTAAGCTGGAACTGGAGGAACTTTTGTATATTTTCATAAAGTGTACGACCCCATCTTACAGCTTTTACAATACTTCCGAAATTATCGTCAGTCAATACTATGTCACTGGCTTCCTTAGCAACATCTGTACCGCGAAGTCCCATTGAAATGCCGACATCCGCTTTTTTAAGTGCAGGAGCGTCATTGGTACCGTCTCCTGTAACGGCAACAACTTTGTTTTTGGACTGTATAAGGTTAACCAGCCTTTCCTTGTCTGAAGGTGTAGCACGAGCCAATACTTTTAGCTTGTCCAATACAGATAATATCTTATCGTCAGAGCTTTCTCTGAATTCAGTACCTTCCATTGCAGTAAAATCACCTTTTACAAGACCGATTTCCTTTGCAATGGCAGTAGCGGTTTTAATGTTATCGCCGGTAACCATTTTAACATCTATACCGGCAGAATGTGCAACCTCAATAGCTGCAGGAACGTCTTCTCTTATAGGATCGCTTATTCCCACAAGGCCTAAAAGGATAAGATCATTTTCTACATTTAAAGATGAATGGAACTTTTCGCTAGACTCAACTTTATATGCAAGGGCAATGATTCTCATGGCCTTACTGCTCATATCTGAAATAAATGATTCCAGGCTTGCCATATGTTTATTAATATCCTCAACCTTTGAATCAATTACTATATTTTTGCAGAAGCCTATTATCTTTTCGGGAGCACCTTTTACATATGTTATCCTGCATTGATCAGCATCACAGCAATTCTTACCTTCGCCGGGTATCTGACAGTTTTTGCATGAATCATACCCGGTTGTTGAGGACATCATTTTTTTCTCGGATGAGAATGGAATTCTGTGATAAACAGGGGTGTCCTCACGGAGCTGATGGAAGTCTACTCCAAAGGAGCCTATCCATGACAGCAATGCACCTTCTGTAGAGTTTCCGACAACCTTGTAAGTACCGTCATCATCCTTAACGAAATCTGCTGTAGAGTTTACAGTCAAGAGGTATTTAAGTAGATTAAAGTAGTTATGTTCTTTTATCTTATTGAAGGAATCCTTATTGTATCTCTCACCGGCAAATAAAACTTCCTGAACTGTCATTTGATTTTTTGTCAGAGTTCCCGTCTTGTCACTGCAAATAACATTAACAGAACCGATTGTTTCGGTTGCCATCATTTTACGCACAAGGTTGTTGTCCTGACGTATTTTTCTCATGCTGAGAGCAAGGCTTATGGTAACAGCCATAGGAAGTCCTTCAGGAACAGCAACAACTATGATTGTAACAGCAACAATAAAATAGTTGAGTATGGTTTGTATATTTTCAACTACATTATCAGGCGTTATGGCAAAGAATGACATGTAGACCAGAAACAGTACTGCTAATAAAGAACCGCCGATAGAAGCTACTTTCTTCAAGTTACCCTTGCCAAAGAAAATACCCAAACAGCTTACTGCTGCTATAGCCAGAATACCAATAGCTGATATTGTCTGCTGCGATGAGCTTATTATACCGAAATCGCCCTTTAAAAGCGAGGATGTGAAAAGTGAGAAGAAAATCAAAACTGCTGCAGTTGTACCGACTTTACTGATAAGTCCTGCCAGATCTGCCAGCTTAATTTGAAGAGGAGTTTGATCTTCTTCTTTTCTAGAGAGTGATCTTAATATTTCACCCATCTGCATATTTTCACCTACTGCTGTAACAATAGCCTTTCCTTGACCTGATACAACAACGGTACCGCCTATTATCTTTTCGTCTTCTTCCGATTTGTTTACTGCAACAGATTCTCCGGTCATAAGAGATTCATCTATAAGAAGGTCAACGCTATTTATAAGGGTAGCGTCAGCAGGTACTTTGTCACCGCTTTCAACCTCTAAAATATCTCCTACAACCAACTCGTGTGTAGATATAACATGTAATGTGCCATTTCTTATAACCTTTACTTGTATGTTTTCATTATCTCTCTTCAGGGTTTCAAAAGCCTGATCGGCCTTGAATTCACTTATGAAACCAACTCCGGTTGCTATAGCCACAGCGATAAATATACCGATGCCTTCCCATGGAACATTACCTTCGTAGAAGCCTAATAACACAGAAATTGCAGCACATACACAAAGTATGATGATTGTGGGATCTTTGAATTTTTCAAGAAATTGTTTCCATAATGGATCTTTTTCCAAAGGCTTAATTTCATTTTTTCCGTATTTGTTTCTATTATTGATAACGCCTTCATCCGTTAATCCCTTGTGAGGATCGGTATTAAACTCTTTTAAATATTTTTCTGCACTTTTGTAAATCTTTGTTTTATTATCCATAGTTACTCTCCATTGTCAATTTTTTTATTGGTATCTCATTACAATGTCTTTAAGTCCGAGATCATTTGTGCCTTCTCCAATTGCAGCGAACTTCCAGTCATTGTTATATCTATATATTTCACCTACTATCAATGCTGTCTTACCAGCATAATTTTCAGTGAGGTTGTACTTAAGCATTTCCTGATTGTTTTGCACATTAACGATTCTAATAAAAGCGTTTTTAATCATGCCGAAGTCTTGTTTTCTATTTGCACAGTCATATATATTTACTATAAAAACCAGTTTGTGGACATGTGATGGAACTTGTGACAAATCAACACGTATCTGCTCATCGTCCCCGTCACCTTCTCCTGTGAGGTTATCGCCTGTATGAACCACACTATGACAGGGACTCTTAAGGTTTCCAAAGTATACAACGTGTTCCTTGCGGGTAATTTTGTTGTTAACATCTAGCATTAACACCGATGCATCACAGTCAATATTTACATTGTTAAAAAGGCCTCTTAAAAGTCCAGGCTTTATAGGATCCCATCCTAATCCTACAAGGATTTTTGAAATGGATGTTCCCTTTGTTAAATCAATTCTTTGTCCTTTTTGTAAATTAATACTCATAAATCATCCTCCCGTAATTTTTAATATTTTAACCAAAAAAACATTTCAAATGTAATTATAGATCATATTGCTATTAATATACACTTTAAGGTATAAGCTTAAGGTATATAAAATATTATAAGAATAGTTATTTATGTATAAACATTTAAATAAATTAATTAATTATATTAAATTTATTTAAAAAGTTTATTGTCACATAAATAATTTACACTATTAGAGCAAAAAATGCAAATAAAATGATATGTTTTATTTAAAGACTTTTCAATTTAATTCTTTTTTCACTTTTTCATATATATAATCTTTAATAATTTGTTTTTGCTTTTCCACATAGCTGTTTAAAAAGCTTTCAATATATTCCGACAGTAATTTTGCACAGTAATGACTGCTTATTGTATACGATCCGCTGCATAAACAGCCTTCATCGGGTTTAAGGCTGGTATTGATGGTAAAGCTGAATACCGGAGTAAGGTACATGAGCTTTTCTTCAAGGCTTTTTGCAAGATAGTCTAAATTGAGCCTTTCTATTATGTAGTCATTAACAAAGCTGATTTTAAACCTGTAATACTTATTTTCACTGTCGGTGCTTATAAAATGTTCTATTCTATAATCGCTCGCTATATTCCTTCTAAACATGTATTCAACTTCGTCGGATATGGGCATATCAAATGAAAAGATAGACGAATTGGTGTAATAATCTATAAATATATCCTGCCTTGGTTTATCCAAGGAAGTAAACTTATATCTTATCAAATAATTGCATAAATCATATATGAAAACTTTGCAATATTCACAGAACCGTGTTCTGTCCTTAGACGATGGATAGCTCTTATATATATTATTGCTCGAATTCAATACACAATTGATAATATCAAAGGCCAGCTCGGTATCGTTATCTGTGGATTCGTCAAAATCAATATCAAGGTTCAATGCCAATTCGGTATTTTCAAAAATCCTGCAATTAAGAGCAGTTTCAATAGCCTTGCGATATTTTTTTAAAAATTTATTATTTGGAATTCGTCCCAGAAAATGCATAGCCTCATCCAATTGAGTCATAATTTCTAAAAATTCATTGTCTAATGATGTTTCAGGTGCTTTGAATATACTCACCAGAGAGCTTATTAAATCATCGCTTTCTTTTTGCTTGTTGTAATGGTTTTGCTGTAAAAATTCCCTTTTTTGATTTAATTTCTTATAAATATGCTCATATGACAGATTCAATACCAGACCCGATGATAGTAAAAGGTCAATAAACTCTGTGGTATAGTTGAATTTGATTTGCATGGAAAAAGGATTCTCATTTTGCAATATGTCTTCAAATATAAAATCAATTGTGCATAAATCTTTGGAGATAGAAGGAAGAAGTTTATCCAAAGAGTCTGTTTCGGTATCTTTTTTAGCTGCGACGATTTTGTTAAAAAATAAATTCAGGTACTTTGACATATTTAATGTTCCTTTCGGAAAAAAATAGTGGTGCTTTTTATATAGCTATAATTTATAATTTAAATAAGCAACAATTCCTTATTATTTTATATTTGCCTTAATATTTTATCATAACAATTGTATGTATTTAAATAATATATGTAATAAAAAGATTTACATTATGGCAACCCGATTAAGAAGGAGTTGGAAATTTTGGCAAAAAAGCTTATATCGTTTATTGCAGTGATATTTATAATTGCGACTGCAGGCTCCATGAAAAATGTTAAACTGCAGGATCAGCAAAATAGTAATTTTATACCTGATAAGTATGAAGAACAATTTTCATTATTGTCGTTTCCATCCTTCAAGCAATTGATGTCAATCACCGGACTGCTGGCAAAAGTAGAGGTCAAGCAAAGGAATGGTGAGTTTGAAGCTGCTAAAAACCTTATTAATGAGTATCTTACAAAATACAAATCAAGTTTAAACGAGTTTGAATTAAAGCTGTTAAACGATGAAATTGAGAGAAACAGGCGTATACCTATAGACTATAAGCTTGATGAGAACAGTCTCTTTAATGAGCTTTCAAAAAGCATAAAGGGATTGAATAAAAGTGAATTTGCAAAATGGATTACCGAAGGCAGATTTGACTTTAGGATAATCAATGGCAGAAAAATGTTCATGAATTCCAGCAGGAGCAATCTGTTTTTCAGATATCCGGAGCTTAATTCAAGAAGAGTGGATTATAACAGGAACATTGATTTTACTGACGAGGTATACACTGCTGTCAATAAGATAAAAAACGGAAAGGCATCAAATGACGGTGTTGTGAGACTTCCAATGAAAATCCAGATAAGCCACAGCCTAACACTAAATAGCGGTGTTGTAAATAAGGGAGATAAGCTTTCATGCTGGCTTCCTTACCCTATAGGTTTTGACAGGCAGAATGATATAAAACTGATATCTTCCTCATACCCGGTTAAATCAATGGATGATGAAAAAAGTCCAATAAGGTCGGCTTACTTTGAGGCAACTGCTACAAGCAGTAATCCTTCACCCTTTGAAATTGTGTACAGCTATACTGCCTATAGCTATTACAGAAAGATAGATCCTTTAAATGTGGGTAAATACGATGTTGAGAGTGAGCTTTATAAAAAATATACCGCAGAGGACCGGCATATTTCTTTTAGTAATGAAATAACCGATTTAGCTAAGAAAATTGTAGGAAACGAAACCAATCCGTATAAAAAAGCATACAAAATTTATAATTGGATTTGTGATAATATAAAATACAGCTATGCTGTTGAGTATTCAACCATAAGAAATATAAGCGAGTATACTTTGGAGCATGGTTATGGGGACTGTGGACAGCAGACTCTTTTGTTCATGAGTCTGTGCCGAAGCCAAGGAATACCGGCTCGCTGGCAGTCGGGTTTTACAACCTATAAAAGCAGGCAGTTTATCCATGACTGGGCGGAAATATATATCGAGCCATACGGTTGGATTCCGGTGGACACCTATATGGGAGTGTATTTTACATCTGTATCGGATACATTGGATAATAAGAAGAGGAATGAAATAAGGGATTTTTATTTCGGTAATATGGATTATTTTAGGATGGTGGCTAATATTGGCCATTGTCAACAATTGAAACCTAGGAAGAAATATTTAAGGTCCGATACCGTTGATTTTCAAAGAGGTGAAATTGAAAGCGACAGCGGGAATTTATATTTCGATGAGTGGAAATACAAGATTAAAGTGAATTTAATGCAACTATAAAAATTCATAACTTCCCTTCCATCCAATGGATTTTCCTTTTAATAGTTTTACAGGTTTACCATTGATAAGATTGAAGTAGGCTTTGCCGTAAGACTCGTAAAAAGCTGATGGCAGATTGGGGGAAAGATATTCAAGCTTGCCGAGGCCGTATTCTCTGTCAATTTTAGCCTTTAGCGTATATGCTCCATTTAGAGATGTGATTGTAAATGAATCGGCAATTGATTTTGAAGCAGGGCCCGAATCGGAGTATTTGCCATAAATGCCTTTTTTTCCATTACTGTAGACAATTGGGCCTCTCCAGGATGAGGCTTGAACCTGGAGTCCATAATATTTTTCCAGCAGAACATCTTCCAATGCAGTTGTAGTGACGGTTATTGCGACTTTTTTTGGTGTGAAGCTTAATTTCACAGATTCCTTTAGGACACAAATACCTGATTTTACAGTGTTATATGCTTGAATCAAATTTTCTACGTTAACTTCTACATTTCCGTAATATGTTTTATCTTTTGAAATATTTTTACCATTAACCTTTACAGAGAGGCTGATCATTTTTGAAGTGGCGACACCTGTACCGTTACCGTTGCTACCATGCCAACCTCCGGTGAAAGCCGGGCGGCTTTTATCACCTTTAGTCAAGGATTTTACAACATATGGACCAAGCCAATCGGTATTTGATTTTAAGAAAAGCTTTGATTTACCGGTAATCCATGGGTTGACTCTTGAAGAATTGTTTGTTAAATAAATAGCTTTGAGGTTAAATGAATTATTGACTCCACACGGACCAAAAACCAGCTGCATGTCTACTTTTGGAGTATGCTTAAATGCAACATATACGTTAGAACCCTGCCATACTACGGCTTGCTCCGGTGCATTATTAGTTGCCATATTGGTTTGGGTTAAAAGACCTGTTAATATGCAAATGATAATTATTATTAGCATTTTCTTCTTCATAATAAAAATCCCTTTGTTGCAAATTATTGTTAAAGTATCTGCGTTAAATACGTTATTACTCTTAATCTTACATTTTGAAGAAGGTAAATGTAAAAGATTAATTGTATTTAATATATTTCATAAAATTTAAAAATGAATTAATATATAATATATATATAATATACATACCCGAGATACTTAAAAAATAACTATATTAAATATGTTATTACTCTTAATCTTACATTTAGAAGAATATAAATGTAAAGATTAATTGTATTTAATATAAATATAATATCGTATAATAACGATAGAAATTTAAGAGCAATTATACTATTAGGAGAAGAGATATGGAAAGAAAAGTACCGAAAGAAGAACTGGATATGAGGATGAAACGATTCCGGGAAAGGATGGATAAGGATAAGCCTGACTGGGAGATTGCTGTTATAATCAGCAAAATAAATCAATATTATTTTACCGGAACGATGCAGGAAGGAATACTTATTATACCGAGGGATAATGATGCGGTATTCTGGATAAGAAAAAGTTTTGAAAGAGCAAAGGCCGAATCGTTATTTGTAAACTTAAGGCAGATGGCAAGCTTCAGAGATGCGGCAAAGGAATATGAGAATTTACCGGATACGGTATATATTGAAACAGAAATACTTCCATTGGCATATTATCAAAGGTTTCAAAAATATTTTCCTTTTAAGGAGTTCAGCTCTCTTGATTTGCAGGTTTTGGCCGTTAGATCGGTAAAAAGTCAGTATGAGTTGTCTTTGATGGAAAAAGCAGGTGAAATACATAGAAGGGTTCTTGTAGAGAGAATTCCGTTGCTTCTAAAAGAGGGAATGAGTGAGGCAGATCTGGCAGTTCAGCTCTATGCTGCCCTTATTGAAGAAGGTCACCATGGAATAGGACGTTTCAGTATGTTTGACACTGATATTGGGATAGGACATGTTTGCTTTGGTGAAAGCTCATTATATCCTACATATTTTAACGGTCCCGGCGGACATGTAGGTCTAGAGCCTGCTGCGCCTCTTTTAGGAAGCAGGGAGAGAAAACTTAAAAATGGAGATTTGGTATTTATAGATGTTGGATGCGGTACTCAAGGCTACCATACTGATGTGACCATGACTTATATGTTTGGGAAAAAGCTTCCTAGGGAGGCCATAGAAGAACATGAGAAGTGTGTCGGTATACAGTATGAAATTGCCGATATGCTAAAGCCTGGGGAAACGCCTGCAAATATTTATAGAACTGTGATGAGCGGATTAAATCCTATGTTTCTCAATAATTTTATGGGTTATGGAGAAAGAAGGGTTAAATTCCTCGGTCATGGAATCGGTTTGCATATTGATGAACTTCCTGTTATTTCAGAAGGCTTTAATGAGCCTATTAGTGAGAACATGGTATTTGCAGTTGAACCTAAGAAGGGGATTAAAGACGTTGGAATGGTTGGCATAGAAAACACTTTTGTTGTTACGCCGGATGGCGGAAAGTCTATTACAGGCAATAGCACCGGGTTAATATATGTAGATTAGGCAAAAAGGACCTTGGGACTTTAGTCCTCAAGATCCTTTTTGCAGGATAGCATTAAAGAAGCACTAAATTTATCTTAAAGTCTCAAATGCAGGGCACTTGAGAATTTAAGCAGAGGTATAATATTTGTGCCTAAGAAATTATGTATACAACATAAATTTCTTACGACCTTACCAGCAATTCATAATATCACAACTAAAAATATAAATCAATTGTCACAAATGTAAATAAGGGTGAATACTATGACCAAAAATCGTTTTTGTTTATTTTTATCCATTTTTATAATACTTTTTATATTATATAACAATGTTTTATATACAAACGACGGTTCTTACGATGAAACAACACCCTTATCATCGGTCTGTATTTCAACACCAACTAAGCATTCAAATACAATACAAAAGTTAATTACGCCAACGCTTAGTATTGAGGAGATAACCGAACCGGTAATTAATACACATATGCAAAATACACATACGCAGAATACACCTGTGCTAAATACACCGATAGTGAATACGCCAAAAATGAATACACCAACATCAGATACATCCATGATAAGTAAGGCGGGGACTCATGATCTTGTAGAGTTATTGAAGCTGGATAATACATTTATTATTGATATAAAGTATGCTACAAATGATAATTTTACAAAGAAAGTTATATATCCGTCTGCCAAATGCATCCTCCATAAAAATACTGCCGCAAAGTTAATAAAGGCAAATAATGAGTTCAAAAAGTTAGGGTACACTATAAAAATATTTGATGCATACAGACCTCATTCGGCACAGAAGATATTGTGGGATGCTGCATCGGATAAATCATATGTTGCTGATCCTAAAAAAGGTTCAAATCACAATAGAGGTGCGGCAGTTGATTTGACGCTGGTAGACAAATGGGGAAATGAATTAAGTATGCCATCAAATTATGATGAATTCACAAAAAGAGCAAGGCTTGACTATATGGATTGTTCTGAGGAAGAAATAAATAATAGAGAACTGCTGGGAAGAATTATGGTTAAATACGGATTTAACAGGATAAGGAGCGAGTGGTGGCATTTCGATGATACAGATGCCAAAAAATACCCGATTCTGGACATTTCATTCGATAATTTTTAGTAAAGCAATGCTTGTTATTATTCAGGTTGATTTATTACTTTTTGCAAAAAATTGATGTAAAAAAAAGACGTGTAAATATTAATAAAACAAAAAAATGGTATAATAAGTATATAATTATAATAATTGTATTGACATGTATAAAATGTTATTTTAAAATATGTATGTACTAAAGAAATTGAAAAATTTGTAAATAAGATATTCAATAGATATCTATAATATTTGATAAAAAGGAATAGCATTTTATAAAAATATAATTTATAAAATGGCATTCCTAAATATAATTTAATATTTATTTATTCTGGGGGTGACTATGGTTGAACAATTAGAAGATCTAAGATGCAAGCTTCATGAAGTAATGGAGTCAGGAAGTACAGAAGATATTTTAAAAGTTAGTCAGGAGTTGGATGTTTTAATTATGATTTATACTCAAAAGAGTATGGAGGACAGGCTATCGGAGTAGTATCCAGTAGGAAGTAGTATCCATTTGAGAGTAATCTATTAGTAAAACACTTTAGACGTGGACTTCAGTTGGTGGTTGATGCAAGAAGCAAGGATTAACAACTGGCAAATTTGGGTTTAAAGTGTTTATTTTTTTAATAAAAAATATTTCATTTTTGTTGACAAAAATTTGGCAATTCCATAAAATAGTCATATAAGTTATGTTAATACTATAATTTATTGGAGAGAGGTTAGTATGGATATTGAAATGGAATTGGTTAAACTGTGTAACGAATTTCTTGTCTATGTCAACGAACTTCATAAAGACGACAGCATTGATACGGAAATGTTAAACAAGCTTAGTAGAAACAAAATACAGTTTTTACAATCTCGTAAAGACAAATTAAGGTCGCTTCCAAATGTTATTATAGCAAAATCAATGTAATTGTTTCATTATGCATTAAAACTTCTTAAAAAGCAAGCCTCAATCATATCTTAATTATTATCACAAGCATAGCCGAACATAATTTACTACTTAAAAACAGTATATATTTTGCAATATGAACCTTTTGTATCATTCAAATATTGCAAAATATATACATGGTTTTGAGCATTTAATTCATCGACTTGCTGAATTTTTGCTTCTTTTTGGGTCGAGATTTTTCTATGTTTATCTTCTTACCCTTCATTCTATAGTTTTTCATTGATTCAAGGACTTCAGAGGCATATTCTCTAGGTACCTCAACAAATGTATAGTTGTCGAATATTTCAATAGCTCCAATGAGTTTGCCGGGAAGGCTTGTTGAAGAGGCTATGCTCTCAACTATATTCCTTGGCTGAATTTTATTAGTCCTTCCTATATTGATAAATAGTCTGACCATTTCTCCATCCAACTCGGAAGAGTCCTCATCTATTTCTTTAAAAGGAAGTATCTGTTTACCTGTTTGCTCTGCGTAAAGCTTTAGCAATGCGGCTGCAACATCATGAGATGTTATGAAGTTTTCCTCTGTGTTTTGGTCGTTCAATGTGTCTACTATTTTTTCAACATAGCCTATATATTTATCGTATTGACCGTCAATTATGGCTTTTTTAATTGAGTCAATCATACTGTTCATTTTGTTCTCTTCGACATCGGAGTAAGTAGGAGGCTTCATAAGTGTTATAGTAGACTTTGTGTATCTTTGAATATCCCGGAGTTTATATATTTCACGACCTGTAACAAATGTAAAGGCTTTTCCCGACCTGCCTGCACGGCCTGTTCTTCCTATTCTGTGAACATAATACTCTTCATCATTTGGAAGGTCATAATTGAAAACCGCATCAACATCATCAACATCTATGCCACGAGCGGCCACATCGGTGGCAATACAAATATCAAACTTGCCTTTTCGGAACCTGTTCATAACTTTATCCCTTTGCTCCTGTCGCATATCGCCATGAAGAGCCTCGGCTGAGTAGCCTCTAGATTGCAAGTTTATAGCTAGCTCATCAACTCTTTTTTTGGTATTGCAGAATACAAGGGAAAGCTTTATATTATTTGTATCAATAAGCCTTGAAAGTACTTCGAGCTTGGCATTTTCACTAACTTGCAGGTAATATTGCTCAATACTGGGAACGGTTAGTTCCTTATGGGATACCTTTATATGAACTGGATTTTTCTGATATTTTGAAGTAAGGTCCAATATTTCTTTTGGCATTGTAGCTGAGAATAAAATAGTTTGCTTTTCTTGAGGAACTTTTTCCAGAATAACATCTATATCTTCTCTGAAGCCCATATTGAGCATTTCATCTGCTTCATCAAGTATAACTATTTTTAAATTGGAAAGCTTTAATGTATTTCTTCTCATATGGTCCATAATACGTCCGGGAGTTCCGATAATTATTTGAGGACGTTTTTTTAGTGCCATAATCTGACGTTCAATCGGTTGTCCTCCATATATTGGCAATATCTTGACGTTTTTCTTATACTTCGATACATTTTTAAGTTCTTCTGCCGATTGTATTGCCAACTCTCTTGTTGGACAGAGCACAAGAACCTGAATGCTTTCAAGATCGGAATCGAGCATTTCAATAGCCGGTATGCCGAAAGCACAGGTTTTGCCTGTTCCGGTCTGTGCCTGACCTATTACATCTTTTCCTTCCATTATGTGAGGTATTGATTGGGACTGAATAGAGGTGGCTTCCTCAAATCCCATTTCTGCTATAGCCTTCTGTACTTCCTCAGAAAGGTTTAAATCCTTAAAAATTAAATTTTCCACTTGTATCTCCTTCTATTGTTATAATTTCTTTAAGTGTATAATATATTAATGTTTTCTAATATCAATAATTTTTATTTTCAATATATTTTTTTTCCACGTTTCCTGATTTTTAATCAACGAATTTAGCTTATCATAAATTTATTATGTGTACCAAAGTCTATTTGATTATAAAAGCAATTTGTAATGATACCAGAAATTTAGACAGACAAACGGACTAATTTAAGTTAGAATATTAT
>DAOOVO010000024.1:0-45139 GCA_035370245.1 Pseudobacteroides sp. | reverse complement strand
AGTTGTCAAGGTACATCTATTGTAAAAAAAGAGTTTATGCAGTGGAATCATCTTTAATTTTAATAAATTATTATAATGAAATAAGGATATTAAAATACATATATTAATTACGTTATTAATCTTATATTTATCATCTGATAAATGTATAAAATTAATGGTATTTAATAAAGCTTTATATAAGCTTGGTGTTTTTTGTAAATATTAATGAAATAAAGATGTTGAGGGAGCGATAAAATGTATAGCTTGTATGAAAAGTTAGGAATAAGGGTTCCTACAGTGTTGATGCCTGCAAAAGAGTATGATATGGAAAAATGGGCGGTAGTTGCCTGTGATCAGTATTCGTCACAGCCTGAATACTGGCAAAAAGCTGAACAAATTGTAGGAGATAGCCCGTCTACATTGAAGCTGATTCTTCCGGAGGTATATCTGGGAAAAGCTGAAGAGGTCGAAAAAATTAGCGAAATAAATAAAAATATGATTGAATATGTTAAAAATGGTGTATTGCAGGAGCAGAAGCCGGGTTTTATACTTGTAGATAGAAAAACATCTCATACCGATTCAAGAAAAGGTCTAATTGTTCTTTTGGATCTGGAAAAGTATAATTACAATGAAGGGTCCCAATCCTTAATAAGAGCTACAGAACGTACTGATGTCAACAGACTTCCACCGAGAATAAAAATAAGGCAAAATGCGAGTTTGGAGCTGCCCCATATAATGGTGCTTATAGATGATCCTGGCAGAACTGTTATTGAGCCTTTATTCGATATGACAGATAAATTTACATGCATTTACGACTTCGAATTGATGCTTGGAGGAGGTCATATCAAGGGATATAAAATAGAAGACGAAGATATTATTCGTAATATTTTAAGTTCTATAGAAAAGCTTGCTGATCCGGAAGGATTTAAAAAGAGATATGGAGTAGGAGATGAAAAGGGCATACTATTGTTTGCAGTTGGAGATGGAAATCATTCACTTGCTTCGGCAAAAGCACATTGGG
This sequence comes from Pseudobacteroides sp., assembly GCA_035370245.1. GTDB lineage: Bacteria > Bacillota > Clostridia > Acetivibrionales > DSM-2933 > Pseudobacteroides. The sequence continues at coordinate 44,139 of DAOOVO010000024.1, read as the reverse complement.
ATAATGTTAAAAAATCCCTTCCTGAAGATGAAAAGGAACTTCATCCTGCAAGGTTTGCGTTGGTAGAACTGGTCAATGTTCATGATGATGGCCTTAAGTTTGAGCCTATTCACAGAGTAGTATTTAATATTGAACTCAATGATTTTGTCAGTAAAATGCAAAGTTTTTACGGAGAATCTGCAAAGATAGAGATTGAAAGGTTCAGTTCAAAGGAAGAAATGAAAGAAAAGATTTCAGGCATTGAGAATGAAAAAGGGGTCCATTATCTTCCTCTTATAGCGGGTACATGCTTTGCCATAATAAAAGTTGAATGCCCTAAGTGTAATCTGGAGGTTGGTACACTGCAGCTATTTCTCGATCAACTGATTGTTGATGATAAGAATGTGGAAGTTGACTATATACACGGAGAAGATGTTGTTGATTCTCTAGGCGGCAAAAATGGAAATATAGGGTTTTATCTGCCTGTAATGGACAAAAATGATCTTTATAAGACTGTTATATTGGATGGGGTTCTTCCTAAGAAAACATTTTCCATGGGAGAAGCTGAAGAGAAACGTTTTTATCTTGAGTGCAGAAAGATAGTTAAATAATTCCTGACTTGAAAAATATATTTGTTGGAGGCAATGCCATGCATGATAAGTTGAGTGTAATAAAAGAGACCGCAGAATTTATCAGTTCTAAATTAACCGTAAAACCGGAGATTGCTATAATATTGGGCTCGGGCTTAGGACCTCTGGCAGAACGGATACAGGAAAGACAGGAGATTGAATATACCGACATACCCAATTTTCCTGTTACAACGGTGGAAGGCCATGCCGGCAAATTGATTGCGGGCTCCCTTGGAGGTAAGAAGGTACTGGCTCTAAAGGGAAGGTTTCACTATTATGAGGGATACGATATTTCGCAGGTAGTTTTCTCTGTAAGGGTATTAAAGCAAATGGGCATTAACAATATAATAGTCACCAACGCAGCTGGAGGGATAAATAAAAGCTTTAAACCCGGGGACATAATGGTTATTACAGATCATATAGGTTTGTTTGCTCCTTCGGCACTAAGAGGTCCAAATATTGATGAGTTTGGTCCGAGATTTCCCGATATGTCAAATGCATACGACAGAGAATATATTGAATTGGTGGAAAAGGTTGGAGGAGAGCTGGGGATAGACATAAAAAAAGGTGTTTATGCCTATGCAAAGGGACCAATGTTTGAAACTCCGGCAGAGATAGTTGCACTTAGAGCATTAGGTGCCGATGCTGTTGGAATGTCTACGGTACCGGAGGTTGTTACTGCAGTACATTCGGGTATGAAGGTTTTAGGAATATCATGTATAACAAATATGGCTGCAGGAATATTAAACCAGAAGTTGAATCATGAGGAAGTAATACAGACAACAAGAGATGTGGAAAATAAATTTGTTTCATTAGTCATAAAGGTTATCGAATATATGAAAGATATTTGAGGTGTTGTTGTGGAAAAGGAAATTCTTACAATGGAAGAAGCGGCCGAGCTTTTTAGTGTAAGTGTTAAGACTTTTATAAAGCTTCTAAAAGAGGAAAAGGTACCTGCAAGAAAAATAGGCAGAGAATGGAGATTTAGCAGGCAGGCACTTATTAACTGGCTGTCTGTTGGAGATTCACAGCAATATTCTGCAAGTGAAGGAGAGGCAAAGGACTTTTTTAATGATATTGCTACAAAATGGGAAGAATTTAGACAGGATTATTATGATGAATCTATCAGGAATAAGTTGATTGATCTTAAAATAATAAATAGTAATATGCTTGTTGTAGATCTTGGTGCAGGTGACGGATATATTTCGAGAGAGGTAGCAAAGATTGCTAAAAAGGTAATCGCCGTGGATATTTCCGGAGAAATGCTAAAGGAACTCAAAAGGAAAGCAGGCGATGAGGGAATAAAAAATATCAAGACTGTTGAAGGTGACGGTCTTGACGTTCCTGTACCTGATGCATATGGGGATGTGGTATGTGCAAGTATGTATCTGCATCATATTTCCGAACCTGAGCTGGCAATAAAAGAGATGAAGAGAATTTTAAAGCCCGGTGGAAATGTATTTTTAGCAGATTACAACGAGCATTCGGATAAGGAATTGATGGAAAAAATGCACGATGTATGGCAGGGATTTAGTGAAGAAGATTTAAGAATGTGGTTTAAAGCTTGCGGGTTTAAGAAAATTAAAATTGAAAAGCTTGCCGGCCGCACCAGAAAATCCGGTAAATCCTTACCAGGTCCGGGGATTTTTATTTTAACTGCTGAGAAATAATATTTATGGAGGTCTTAAGATGGGTAAGGTACTGGTTTGTGGCTCTATAGCATATGATAATATAATGAATTTTCCAGGGCTTTTCAGTGAACAAATATTGCCTGATAAGATTCATAACTTAAATGTAAGCTTTCTTGTAAAGGGTATGAAAAGGGTAAGGGGCGGAACGGCCCCAAATATCGCCTACAGCCTTGCACTATTAGGTGAAAAGCCTATGATTTTAGGTACTGCAGGTAAGGATTTCTTTGAATATAGAGATTGGCTTAACAAAAATGGTGTTGATACCAGTTATATAAAAATAGTTGAAGATGATTATACGGCAACCTGTTATATTACAACAGATGTAAAGAATAATCAAATAACCGGATTTTATCCGGGTGCCATGGCTCAAGATCCAAAATTATCATTAAAAGATTTGGATTTGACAGGCGTATCTCTTGTATTAATAGCACCTACGGAGCCTGAAGCCATGATTAAATGGGTAGAGGAATGCCAGAAGCTTGGAGTATCATATATATATGATCCTGGAATGCAAATACCCAGGCTAACTTCTGAGGAACTCACAAGAGGTATTATGGGAGCAAAGATTGCAATATTTAATGAGTACGAATATGAGCTTATGAAGGAAAAAACCGGCCTTTCAAAGGATGAAATTTTAAATAGTGTCGATTTATTGATAGTAACATTAGGTGATAAAGGAGCATTGATCTGCGGCAGGAATCAAGCGGTTCAGGTGGGTGTTGCAAAGACTGTGAAAGTCGTTGATCCAACAGGAGCCGGTGATGCTTTCAGAGCAGGTCTCATAAAAGGATATCTTGAAGGAGCTTCACTTGAGAAGATGGGAAGGTACGCAAGTATATCCGCTGTTTATGCCGTTGAGCATAAAGGTGCCACGGAGCATTTTTATACAATTGATGAGTATAAAGCAAGATACAGGGAAAACTATGGAGAAATATAGGTGTTGAGTAATTTTTTGAATGGTTATTTGGGTTTTCTTAAATATAAAACTATATTATAAGGATTATAAGGGATATGAATATGAACATTTTATTGAAAAATATAGGTATTATTACGGGTGATATGAATAATCCTCATATAGAAGAAGGCTTTGTTGGCATAAAGGATGGCATTATCGATTTTGTTTGTTCCGTGGATGAGATACAGCCTGAATTTAAGGCACAGAAAATCATAGACGGCAAAAACAAACTGGTTATGCCGGGACTTATAAATACCCATACTCATTCAAGCATGACAATCATGAGAAACTATGCCAACGACCTGCCACTGCAAGAATGGCTTTTTAACAATATTTTTCCTATTGAGGCTCGCATGACGGGTGAGGACACATATTGGGGAACAATGCTTGGAATAGCCGAAATGATTAAGACAGGTACAACTACTTTTACAGATATGTATCTGGATATGAATGAGGTTGCAAGGGCGGTCGAGCAATCTGGCATAAGAGCAAACCTGTCCATAAGTCCTATAAAGTTCAATGTAGGAGAAGGCAATAGGTTTATTGATGAAGTGGATAAGGTTTATGAATTTTACAAAAATTGGCATAATAAAAATAACGGAATGATTATAGTAAGCCTTGAGGTTCACTCAACTTACCTTTTTAGTAAGGAATGGCTGGAAAAGTCTGCAGAGATTGCGAAAGATTTAGGAATAGGCATTCAGATACATATACAGGAAACAAAGAGGGAGCTTCAGGAGTCACTTGAAAAGTATGGCATGACTCCTTCGAGGATGTGCCTGGATACCGGTATATTTGATGTTCCTGTAATAGCAGCACATTGTGTACATCTGACAGATGAGGATATGGATATATTGAAAGAAAAAAATGTTAGTGTAGCACACAATCCTACAAGCAATTTAAAGTTAGGCAGTGGAATTGCACCTATTTCAAGCCTTTTAGAGCGTGGAATAAATGTTACTATTGGAACCGACGGGGCTGCTAGCAATAACAATTTAAATATGTTTGAGGAAATGCATATAGCGGCACTGTTGCATAAGGGTTATAAAAACGAACCCGCTCTATTAAGTGCAAGGGAAACCATAGCTATGGCAACATCAAACGGGGCTGATGCAAATGGACTTAAAGGGGTTACGGGTGTTATCAAAAAGGGGATGAAAGCAGACCTTATAATCATTGATATGGATAAACCTCACCTATGTCCTGTGAATGACCCTATAGCAGCTGTGGTATACTCGGTTCAGGGATCCGATGTTGAAACAAGTATAATAGACGGCAAAATAGTTATGGAGAACAGGGTTCTTACTACCATAGATGAGGAGCTTGTAAAGAGCAAAGTTAGAGAAATAGCAAAAAGATTGATTTAAACCTAATAGGTTTAAATCAACCTTTTAATAAAGAATATCATCGAAAACGCATGGTATAAGCTTTTTGAAATCTTCTAATAGCGGAATAGTGAGCTCTCTCATTTGAGGATGAGCGGATATTGGAGTTCTAAGCTTAAAGAAATGTCTCCATTCTCTTAAATTCATTGTAACTACTAATTCGGTTTTGACGGAAGTAGGCAGCACCGATCTTGCAATTTGAGGAGTTGCTCCTAATTCGATCATTTTCATATAATGCTTTTCGGCATTTTCCATTGCCATAGTCCATTCGCTGATAATGGCATTAATGACATCCGGTGGCAAGTCCTTCATCTTTGTATCTAAATGAATAGCACTTGCAATATCTACCACATTGATTTCGTTGTTGAACTTATCCTTGCTATAATTACAGTATCGGGTGCTTTCCTGACCGTAGGAAGCTATTCTGTGCCTTACAATCTCGTGCGATACTCCTCTGTCGCATATGAATCTAACGGTAATGGCATTGTGCTCAATCATTGCTTCGTGACCGTTTTTTATAAGATTTGATACAAAATTCCTTGCAGAATCGGGAGTAATCTTGTCTTCACTTTTGTAGCATGTTCTACCCACCTTTTCAATTTGCTGCAACAATTCATCGCCATTGATTTCCGATTCGATTTTATAGCTTGGTTTAATGATTTGCATAAAAAAGCTCCTTTAGATAAATTTATAAACAAAATTATGAGTACTTTAGCGGAATTTTGCGATAGATAAATGTAAAAGATTACCGCATTAAAAATAAGAGATTACTGTTTATATTTCTTTAAATTATAATATACATTTTTCATGGTGTAAAGCTATTGAAACAGTGTATTGATATGATTGGTTATTCCAGAAATATGTAAAAATTTGTTGCATTAAATACGTTATTAATCTCGTATTTAGCAGAATATAAATGTGAAAGATTAATCGTATTTAATATAAATCAAAATGACTATTTATACTATTGAATAAATAAAAGATTTACAGTAAAATCTACATTGGAAATAACAAAATATTTAGTAAAAAATGAGAAATATCTACATATAAAAGGTGATTTTATGAAGGCAATAGTAAACGTAGATTTGAATTGGGGCATTGGTTGTGACGGAGAACTTCTTGTTAGAATTCCTGAAGATATGAGGTTTTTTAAAGACACAACTCTTGGAAAAATAGTAGTTATGGGGAGAGAAACTTTTGAAGCTTTGCCCGACGGTTTGCCTCTTATTGATAGAACCAATATTGTCCTTAGCAGAAATAAAGATTATAATCCAAAGGGTGCCATTAAATGCAGTTCAATTTTCGATCTAAATCTTAAATTAGGTCAATATAACATTGATGATGTTTTTATAATTGGTGGTGAATCGGTATACAAGCAGCTTTTGCCATTTTGCACCGAGGCTTATGTAACAAAGGTTCATGCGGAATTTGATGCAAACAAGTTTTTCGTTAATCTGGATTTGGATGAAAATTGGGAACTGTTTGAAGATAGTGAAATCAAGACATATAATGATATAGAATTTAAGTTTTGTAAATACATTAATATAGTTTTTACATAAAAAAGTAGAATTGGGATTTTGCAAATCTAATAATTTAATATAATAAAGACATAAAAATACTTGACACACGAGTGAATATTTTGGTATAATCACTTAGAAAAATAAAGAAGAAGTTGTCCGCTTCTCACCTTACAGATTTTTATTTGTAGGGTTAATAGTGAAAGTTAATCGGTAAGTCTAACTTAGCTAGAAAAGCGGATCATTGTGGTCTGCTTTTATTGTTTTTGCCGAGTATAATCTATTCGTAAAATCTATTTTGGAGGTGTGTGGTTATTAGCAAAGAAGAATTAATGATAAATGAGGAAATCAGGGATAAAGAGGTCAGACTGATTGATAGTGATGGTACTATGCTCGGAATTGTTTCTTCAAAAGAAGCTCAGAAGATTGCAAACTCGAAGAACCTTGATTTGGTAAAGATTGCTCCCCAAGCCGTTCCGCCTGTCTGCAAGATAATGGACTATGGCAAGTATATGTTTGAGCTTGCAAAGAGGGATAAGGAAGCAAGAAAAAATCAAAAGGTTATAAGCGTTAAGGAAGTTAGGCTTTCAGCATCTATCGAAGAGCATGATTTTAACTTTAAAGTAAAGAATGCATGTAAGTTTTTGAAAGATGGAGATAAAGTTAAAGTTAGTGTGAAATTCCGAGGCAGAGAAATGAATTACACCTCATTAGGCGAAGAAGTACTCGGTAAATTTGCTGAAGCGGTCAAAGATTTAGCCATTGTTGAAAGAAAGCCTAAGCTTGAAGGTAAAAGTATGATTATGATACTTAACCCAAAGCAGTAATATAGGATTTAAGGAGGAAAAATAAAAATGCCTAAGATTAAGACTCACAGCTCTTCTAAGAAGAGATTTAGTTTGACTGGGACTGGTAAGGTTAAGAGAGCTAAAGCTTTTAAGCGCCATATTTTGAACAAAAAAACTACTAAGAGAAAGAGGAACTTAAGGAAATCAGCAATTGCATCACCTGCTAATGCAGCAACAGTTAAAATGTTGATTCCATATAAGTAAAAGGAGGTTTAATCAATGTCAAGAGTAAAAGGTGCGGTTAGAACCCGTGCAAGACATAAAAAAGTTCTCAAACTGGCAAAAGGATATTTTGGAGCAAAAAGCAAGCTCTATAGATTAGCCAATCAGGCTGTCATGAAGTCCCTTGTATATGCATACAGGGATAGAAGAGCAAAGAAGAGAGATTTCAGGAAGCTCTGGATCTCAAGAATAAATGCAGCTGCTAGAGTAAATGGATTAAGCTATAGCAAGTTTATGAATGGAATTAAAAAGTCAGGAATTTCTTTAAATAGAAAAGTACTCGCTGATATGGCTGTAAATGATGCTCAAGCATTTGCTCAATTAGCAGAAAAAGTAAAGAGTGCAGTTAAATAATTAATTTAACAGTTACTATGGAATTTTAAATAATAGGCTCGCAAGAGCCTTTTAATGTTATATTATATAAAATAACTTCCGCTATAAATTTCGCTAAATAGAGGAAGTTATTTCTTTAAAACAACAAAAAATTAAATAAACCGAGGGTTTATATGGATATAATAACAAGTAATCAGAATTTGCTTATAAAGGAAATAAAAGGTTTAGAGCTAAGAAAGAATAGAGAGGAAAAAGGGCTTTTTATTGCAGAAGGACTAAGGTTTGTTGAGGAATCTGTAAAAGAAAAGGCTCTCATAGATAAAATAGTTGTTTCCAATACTTTTTTAGAAGGCAAATCGGCAATGGATATTATGGATAGGATCCGTAATATGGGATTACCCTGCTATGTGGTATCGGACAAGATTTTTAAGGAGATATCGGATACACAGACACCCCAGGGTATATTAGCTGTTATAAAGAAGAAGGATGCTTTAATTGGTGATATAATTAAGAGCAGCAATAAAATAGTTATGCTCGAGTCTCTACAGGATCCCGGCAATATGGGTACAATAATAAGAACAGCTGATGCTGCCGGAATGACAGGCATAATTTTGTCCAAGGGATGTGTTGATGTTTATAACCGCAAAGTCCTTAGATCAACAATGGGATCTATTTTTCATTTGCCCATACACCGAACTGATGATTTTATTGGTACAATAAAAGAATTAAAAGCAAAAGGAATTAAAGTTTATGCTTCGCATCTTGAAGGAAGCATAAACTACTATGATATTGATGAATGTCAGAATACAGCAGTAATAATAGGTAACGAGGCAAACGGAATAAGTGATGAAGCAGCAATGGCGGCAGATTGCTTGATCAAGATACCTATGCCGGGAAAGGCTGAATCCCTTAATGCATCTGTGGCTGCAGGTATATTGATGTATGAGATTTTAAGGAAATCTACTACGACTCCTCCTGTAGTTTAAAATCGCCAATTCTCTTCATAACTTCGTTAGAAACCCATGAGGCAATTGCAATTTTAATTATATCCCATGGTAGAAACACCAGAAAACCCGATACAAGTAAGCCAGCCACATCCACACTTGCACCGCTTATAAACTTTGTGTGCAATATGAGGTAAGCTACACCTAATGTATAACAGCCTATAATACCTGCAAATGAAGATATAAAAAGCTTGGTAATTGTGATGCCTCTAGAATCGAAAAATTCCCTTATTTTGCCGGTAATAAAAGCAGCAACTGCAAAACCTAAAATATACCCGAATGAAGGTTTAAAAATATAGCTTGGGCCTCCTCCGCCTGTGAAAACCGGAAAGCCTGCAAGACCGATTGCTATGTAAACCAGTTGGGAAAGCAATCCTAGTTTTGAACCAAGCAATAAACCCGACAGAATAACAAAGAAAATTTGAAGTGTAAACGGTACCGGTATCAGGGGAAATTGAATTTTGATAAAGGCACCTATACATGTTAAAACAGCGAACATTGAAACTAATACCATTTTATTTACTTTACTCAAACTAAAACCTCCAATTGTTAACTAAAATTAAAATTCTGGTTAACAATTATTATAGGAGTTATCTTTGAAATTGTCAACAAGTATAAAAACTATTTTAGTTGTTCATTTGCGATTTTCTTATTGGATTTATTAGGACATGCCACCGTAAATAGTCCGCCAAAGCCTATGCAGGAGTAAAATGTAATTATTCTCCATAAAAGCATTGCAGTAAATACCGAATCCCCTTGGAAGTAAAATTGGAAAAAGGTATATGAGCTTATCTCGGCACCGCCTGCTGCACCGGGGAGTGGAATTATTGATATTACTGTAGCTATGAACACTGCTGCAGCAAAAAGTTCGAAATAACTCGACGAGCCGCCACCAAATGCTTTATATATCAAGCATGGTATGGAAAAAAAGAAGGATAGCTGAATCATAGTCAGAATAAACAGCTTGATAAGAAGCTTCGGGTTTTTCTTTAAAAGGTGAGCATTATCATGAAACTTAGACAATGAGTTTTCAAGTTTTTTTTCAGCCTCAACCTCGTCACCTTTGATGATTTTTATTTTTTTTAATACCTTAAATATAAATTTCAGTATTTTTTCGGTTAGGGTTCTATTATAGGAGAACAACATGGATATTGCAATCATTGAAGCATGGACTGCAAATCCTAAAACGGTAAAGGGAAATAAAAAAGGAATCCTTGCACTGAAGTCTTTATATGTAAATAAAATTATCCCTAACGAGTATATTGTTATTACAGACTGAAATGCAACAAATTTTAACATTACTATTGAGCTTGCATTCCCGGAATCAATTCCGTTTTTCATCATATAAACAACCTGTGCTGGTTGTCCGCCTGTCTGAAAAGGTGTTATTGAGTTAAAAAACTGTCCAACCATTGTATATGAAAAAGAATGACGAATCTTATCCCTAATGCCGTGAAAAGCTGAAATTACATGAAGAGACAGGGACTCAAAAAACCAATATAAAAACATGCAAAAAAGGGATAGAATTATCCAGAGTGAATCAAGCTGGATAATTTGCTGCAATAAAGTATCGATGCTCTGAGTTGAAAAAACAACAACAAATGGTACTGCAAGGGATATAATTATTATTATGAGATTAAAAATGTTTTTTTTCACGAATATACCTCTTCTAGTTGTTTATTATAGGCTTCAAATGCTATAAAGCTGCATTTGGACTCTCACTTTGCTTTTTTGTGATAACACTGTCGTAAAAAGATTTCCACATGGACAGCACATTCTCCTCTGAATAAAATTGATGACCTTTCCAGGATTGGTTTTCCCAATAAGACCTTATCTCAATATCGGCATTCATAGTCTGTATTATTTCGGTAAATTCATTTACATTGTTGCCTTTTTGATAATAATCAAAGAAAACATCGGAATAAATATCAAGATCCCTTAATAAAACAGGCAATTTGCAGTTAAATGCCTCAAGAATTGTCATTGGGAACAATTCACTGTATGAAGGAAGAAATAAGACATTGGCCATATTGTATAGTTCATTCATTTGTTCTCTGTCCAATATGCCTGGAAATTGAACATTTGGAGGCGGATCATCTACTATCTTTTTAAGCTCTTTATAACCTGCGGTTATGCGTCCGAAGGAAAAGCCGCCTGCCCAGATAAAACGTATATCCTTAAGATTTTCCGCTGTTTTTATAAAATCCATTACACCTTTTCTGGTCTGAACTTGACCGACGCCTAGCACTACAAACTCATTTTCTCCAATACCGTATTTCTTTCTGATCTCCAGCTTTTTATCAGATGGCATCGGATAAAAGTTCTTAATAGATACAAAATTGGGGATGTATGTTATTTTACTATCATCAACACCATAATTTTTAAGAAGCTTAATAAAATAAGGATTAACTGTTACAAGATAATCCATTTTTTTATAGAATGATATAATATACTTATAAAATATTTTTTTTATCGGTGCAGGAAACTCAAGGCTTCCATCAACGGTTTCAGGAAGTAGGTGAACATAACCTACATTAACCCCCTTAAATTTTGCAATTGAAGAAAGTAAATAAAATTGTGGATCAAAAGTATGGTAATGCATTATATCAGCCAGTTTAAGTTTATTGGTAACAACTTCATATCGATCTCCAAGGCCCTTTCTTACCAACTCCACCTGCTCAAGGTAAGCAGAACCCACTCCCTGTCCTTTGACTTTATCAGCAGAAGAGAGCATATTTATCAAATACATTTTTTGAATTCTCCTTTTAAAATAATATGATTATCATTGTGCACCGCTTCTGGGTATCTTAATACTGAAACTCTTAATTTTTTTTCGTAGATTATAACCGCTTTTCCTAACCTTTTTGTGATTTTGTATTACTTCATTATACAGGTTTTCTATATTTTTCCCAAACTCTTCTGATGAGAAAAGCTCTACAGTCCGTCTGGCATTTTTAGCATAACTCCTTGCCAGCTTTTTATCCGTCAACACCTCTATAATTATCTCGGCAAGTTCATTTTCATATCTAAATATCCTGCCGTTTTTATTGTTTTTTATGATTCCGTCTATGTTTCTGTCATATCTAGCTATTATCGGCACATCCGATGCCATGGCTTCTATTAATGTAAGTCCTTGGGTCTCAGTGATGGAGCAGCTTATAAACACATCACCAAGTCTGTAGAACATTCCGATTTTATCCCAGGGCTGAACCCCGGTAAATATAACGGATTTTTCAATCCCAAGCTCGCATGCTAATTCCTTAAGATCATCCGTAGCCTGGCCGTCTCCGACAATAAGAAATTTAACATTGGGTATCTTTTTTATTATTTCAGGCATCTGTCTTAATGCCATATCAATACTCTTTTCTTTATCTATTCTTCCAACAAACAGCATTACAGGGTCATCTTTTTTTATTCCAAGAATTTCCTTCAAAGCTGCCAAATCATTTTTAGAATAATTGCTTTCACTAAACCTATCAAGATTTATTCCTGTAGGTATTATTTTAATGGGACTTTTTACCCCATACTCATATAGTATATCATAAGTCTTTTTAGATGGTGCGATAACAGCATTGCAAGCATTACAGAAATTACGGCTCAGAATTTTTACTATATCATCGGTAGTTTTTTTAAATTTATTTTTGGAAATGTAGTGTACATAATCTTTCCAAAGGGTATGGTAAGTATGAACTAACGGTATTCCAAGCTGCTTGGACATGATTGTACCGAATATGCCAAGAGAGAACTCCGATTGGGTATGGATAATATCAAGCTTTAACCGCTTTACTCCCTTTGCCGCCCTATTGGAATAAAACAAACCGACCCTTCTGGATTTATAGAAAATAAATGCCATGCTTGGCAATCTGAACACGCCAGGACGTTTCTTTGTAATACTTGGGTTCGAAATAGTAAATATATATACGTTATGGCCTCTTTTTTTTAGTTCGTCTGACAACATATCTATTGATGTAACAACGCCGCTTACATCCGGGTGATATGTATCGGTGAATATTCCAATGTTCATTAAATTACCTCTCTTCAGTAAAAATCTGATCTTTAAGAATGTACCTCACATTAACTCCCGTAATATCATCTGTATTTTAAACCTTCCAATAAAAATATATACCATCTAGTTAGATATTATACAACAGTAGAAAAATTAGTACAATAATGTTTGGTTAATATTACAAAACAAAAAGGCTTCGACATTAAATTACTTAAGTGTATAAAATTGTTACTTAAGTGTATAGAAATGGACTAACCGGACATTGGGCGTGTAAAAAAATAACTTCCCATATGCTATGTGAACTTTTACTCACACTCGCATATGGGAAGTTATAAGTCAAAATGACTATGCTATTACGGGAGCATTGTTGAACCCATAAGGTACTTGTCGCATTCCCTTGCTGCTCCTCTGCCTTCATTTATTGCCCAAACAACGAGGCTCTGACCTCTTCTCATATCACCTGCAGCAAATACACCTTTAATGTTGGTTTCGAACTTACCATACTCTGCTTTGGCATTTGAACGCTGGTCCTTTTCAACTCCAAGTGAGCTTAAAACAGTGTCTTCCGGTCCTAAAAATCCCATGGCAAGTAGTACGAGATCCGCAGGCCATACTTTTTCAGTTCCGGGAATTTCTACGGGAATGAAACGACCGCTGTCATCCTTTTTCCATTCAACATTAACTGTATGAACCTCTTTAACATTACCTGAATCATCCGATACAAATTTCTTTGTTGTAATACAGTACTGACGTGGATCTTTCCCATAAAGAGCGATAGCTTCTTCCTGACCGTAATCAACCTTTAGAACCTTGGGCCATTCAGGCCATGGATTGTTAGGCTGCCTTTCCTTTGGAGGCTCAGGCATGATTTCAAACTGAACTACACTTTTACATCCGTGGCGGATTGAAGTAGCTACACAGTCGGTACCGGTATCGCCACCGCCTATTATAATTACATTTTTGTCCTTGGCAGAGATATAATTACCGTCTTCCAATTTTGAATCAAGAAGGCTTTTTGTGTTGGCACGCAAAAACTCCATTGCAAAATGAATTCCTTTTAAATTACGGCCCTCAACAGGAAGGTCTCGAGGTTTGGTTGCACCGCCGCATAAAACAACTGCATCAAAATCTTTTAGTAGCTTTTCTACAGGATAATTTACACCAACTTCCGTATTGGTTACAAAATTTATACCTTCAGCAGCCATTAAATCTACACGGCGTTGAACTACACTTTTATCAAGCTTCATATTGGGTATGCCATACATCAAAAGTCCGCCTATTCTGTCAGCACGCTCAAAAACTGTTACAGTATGTCCTGCCTTGTTTAGTTGGTCGGCACATGCAAGCCCGGAAGGACCCGAACCTACAACTGCAACTTTTTTACCTGTGCGTTTTTTAGGTGGATTTGGCACTATCCAGCCTTCCTCGAATGCACGGTCTATTATTGTGCATTCGTTATTTTTTATAGTAACCTGAGGATCATTTATACCAACAGTACAAGACCCTTCACAGGGAGCAGGGCATACACGCCCTGTAAACTCCGGGAAGTTGTTTGTTTTTAATAATCTTGCTAAGGCATCCTTCCAACGTCCTTTGTATATAAGATCGTTCCACTCAGGGATAAGGTTGTTTATCGGGCATCCGGAGGCCATACCGTTTAAAAGTAACCCGGTATGACAGAAAGGAATACCACAATCCATACATCTTGCACCCTGAATACGTTGTGCTTCTTCCGGCAGGTGAAGATGAAATTCATTCCAGTCATTTATTCTTTCAAGAGGACTGCGATCAGGGGGCAGCTCTCTCTTATATTCCATAAATCCAGTAGGTTTACCCATAATATTTCCTCCATATAATCAACTTTAAATTATATATGATTTCTAACATCTTTAATTACCGCCGATTCGGGCTGTATCACGGAAGTTAGCTTCAAATGCGGACATAAGAGCCTCATCACCGGTAAGTCCGCTTTGCTGTGCTTTTTTAATAGCGGATATCATTCGCTTATAGTCCTTAGGAATTACCTTGACAAACTTTGACAGAGAATTGTTCCAGTCATCCAGTATGTTCTTGGCATGTGTGCTTCCGGTGTATTCAACATGTTTCTGTATCATTGTTTTAAGCTCAATGATATCTTCAGTATCAACAACCGGCTGAAGCTCAACCATTTCCTTGTTGCATCTCTTTGATTCAAAGTCGCCGTCCGTATCATATACATAAGCTACACCGCCTGACATACCGGCAGCAAAGTTGCGGCCTGTTTGACCAAGAATAACAACTCTTCCTCCGGTCATATACTCACACCCATGATCTCCTACGCCTTCTACAACTGCATGAACACCGCTGTTTCGAACACAGAAGCGTTCGCCTGCCACACCTCTTATATAGGCTTCTCCGCTGGTAGCACCATAGAAAGCAACGTTACCGATAATAATATTTTCTTCCGGTGCAAAAGTTGATTCCTTTGGAGGGTAAACAATGAGTTTACCGCCGGAAAGACCTTTACCGATATAGTCGTTTGAATCTCCCTCAAGAATCATTGTCATACCCTTTGGAACAAATGCACCAAAGCTTTGACCTGCAGAACCCTTGAAATTCAAAGTTATAGTATCTTCAGGAAGTCCGCTTCCACCATACTTTCTGGTTACTTCACTTCCCACAATTGTTCCTACAACACGGTTGATATTCTTAATAGGGACGCTTGCGTTAACCTTTTCGCCCTTTTCAATGGCAGGCTTGCAAAGGTCCAGAAGGACTTTTTTATCAAGGGATTTATCTAATTCATGATCCTGTGAAATCTGGCAATAGCGGCCATAATCAGCTGGTACCTCGGGCTGATATAGTATAGCGGAATAATCAACGCCTTTTGCCTTCCAGTGATCTACTGCATTGGCCATCTCAAGCATATCACTTCTTCCGATCATCTCGTTTATTGTTCTAAAGCCCAATTGAGCCATAATTTCTCGCATTTCCTGTGCTATAAAGTGCATGAAATTTACTAAATGCTGGGGATCACCCTTGAATTTTTTCCTAAGCTCAGGATTTTGTGTTGCAACACCTACAGGACATGTATCAAGGTTGCAAACCCTCATCATAACACAGCCTAATACTACCAATGGGGCAGTAGCAAAACCATATTCCTCTGCTCCTAATAGTGCTGCAATAACAACATCACGGCCTGTCATAAGCTTTCCGTCTGTTTCAACAATTACTCTGCTTCTTAAATTGTTAAGAAGTAATGTTTGATGAGCTTCAGCCAGACCAAGCTCCCATGGAAGACCTGCATGCCTTATGCTCGTTCTTGGGGAAGCACCTGTACCTCCGTCATATCCGCTTATTAATATAACATCAGCTCTACCTTTTGCAACACCTGCTGCAATTGTTCCTACACCTACTTCGGAAACAAGCTTGACATTTATACGAGCATTCTCATTTGCATTTTTTAAATCATGAATTAGTTCTGCCAAGTCTTCGATGGAATATATATCATGGTGGGGTGGCGGTGATATAAGTCCCACACCTGGGGTTGAATGCCTTGTGTGAGCTACCCATGGATAAACTTTACGTCCCGGGAGCTGACCGCCTTCTCCAGGCTTTGCACCTTGTGCCATCTTAATTTGTATTTCCTGTGCGTTAACCAGATATTCACTGGTAACCCCAAATCTTCCTGATGCAACCTGCTTTATAGCACTGCATTTGGAATCACCGTTTGGCAGCGGCTTAAATCTTGATACATCTTCTCCGCCTTCACCGGTATTGCTTTTACCGCCTATTCTGTTCATTGCTATGGCTATTGCCTCATGAGCTTCCTGACTTATGGAACCATAGGACATGGCACCGGTTTTAAAGCGTCTGCATATTGATTCTACCGACTCAACCTCTTCAATAGGAATTGGGTTGTTTGAAAACTTGAAATTCATTAAACCTCTTAAAGTACAAAGCTTTTGACTCTGATCATTCAATAATTTGGAATATTCTTTAAATGTCGAATAATCTCCGGTACGGCAAGCTTTTTGTAATGCATAAATGGTTTCAGGATTGTACATATGATACTCGCCGTTTTTACGCCATTGGTATTGGCCTTCACTTTCTAACACATCATCATCAACCGCACGTTCAGAGAAGGCTGCCATATGGCGAAGTACCGCCTCTTTTGCAATTTCATCAAGACCTATACCTTCTATTCTTGAAGGAGTCCATGTAAAGTATTTATCTATGACTTCTTTTTTAATACCTATAGATTCAAATATTTGGGCACCCTGATAACTCTGTATGGTTGATATACCCATTTTTGACAATACCTTCACAACGCCCTTTGTTAATGACTTAATATAATTTTTGATCGCTGCTTTATGGTCTAAATTTTCTATCATACCCTGATGAATCATATCATCAATTGTTTCAAATGCCAGGTATGGGTTTATAGCAGATGCACCATAGCCCAATAACAGAGCGATATGATGAACTTCCCTAGGCTCGCCTGATTCAATAACTATACTTAATTGTGTTCTTGTTTCCTGGCGAATAAGGTGATGATGAAGTCCCGATACTGCTAAAAGTGCGGGAATTGGTGCATAATTTCTGTCTAAGCCTCTATCTGAGAGTATGAGAATATTTGCACCTTCACTAAAAGCTTTATCAGCTTCCTCAAAAAGAGCATCCATGGCTTTCCTAAGACCTTCGCCACCCTCGGAAACCTTGAACAATATTGGTAATGTAACGGCTTTAAATCCAGGCTCTTTAATATTACGCAGTTTTTCAAGCTCTTTATTGTCAATTATCGGAGTATTGAGCTTTAATTGACGGCAGCTTTCAGGAGTAGGATCCACCAGATTTCCCTCAGAACCCATATAAGTTTCCGTACCTGTAACTATTTCTTCACGAAGTGCATCAATTGGAGGATTTGTAACCTGTGCAAACAATTGCTTGAAGTAATTGTACAATAGCTGGGGCTTATCTGATAATACAGCTAATGGAGAATCGATTCCCATGGCTCCAACAGATTCAACTCCGTCCCTTACCATTGGCAAAAGAACTGTACGCAGATCTTCATAGCTGTAACCAAAAGCTTTCTGACGTTGTGTTACAGTTTGATGATCAGGCTCAATAACAGATTTGGGATCAGGGAGATTATCCAATGTTACAATGTATTTATCAAGCCATTCTCTGTATGGTTTTTCGCTTACAATTTTTTCTTTTAATTCGGCATCATTTATTATTTTACCGGCTTCCATATCTATAAGAAGCATTCTTCCGGGGTGGAGACGTTCTTTAGCAAGTATGTTCTCCGGAGGAATTTCAAGAACACCTACCTCAGAAGATAAAATTACCATATCATCTTTTGTTATATAATATCTTGCAGGCCTTAAACCGTTTCTATCCAGTACTGCACCAACCATTTTACCGTCTGTAAATGAAATGGCAGCAGGGCCGTCCCAAGGCTCAATAAGGCATGAATGATATTCATAGAAGGCTTTTTTCTTGTCATCCATGCTTTCGTTTTTCGACCATGGCTCAGGTATCATCATCATTACTGCATGAGGAATGGAGCGTCCTGAAAGTGTAAGAAACTCCAGGCAGTTGTCAAATATTGCAGAGTCACTGCCGTCCTCATTTATTATTGGGAATATTTTAGATATGTCATCACCGAATTTATCGGTTTTTATAACCGATTGTCTTGCATGCATCCAGTTGACATTACCTCTTAATGTATTAATTTCACCGTTATGCATAATATACCTGTTAGGATGTGCTCTTTCCCAGCTTGGGAATGTATTTGTGCTGTAACGGGAGTGGACAAGTGCCATTGCCGTATCAACACTATCGTTGCTAAGATCTTTATAAAACTCTCCAACCTGATGTGCTGTGAGCATTCCCTTATAAACAATAGTTCTGCAGGATAAACTTGCTATATAGAAAAATTCATTGTTGTCCTTTTCAGCATATCGAATATTTTTTTCAGCTAATTTTCTTATTACATAAAGCTTTCTCTCAAATGCCAGGTCGTCTTTCAAATCAGGGCTTTTGCCTATGAAAACCTGACGAATAAAAGGCATGCATGCTTTAGCTGTGCTGCCAAGAGAAGAATCATCGATTGGAACAGTTCTCCAACCTAATAAAGTCTGACCCTCGGACTTTATAATTTCTTCCATTTTTTTCTCACACTTATCACGTTCATTGGCGTCGGGCGGTAAAAACACCATTCCCACACCATAATATCCGTACTCAGGAAGATCGATTCCCGACAATAATAATTCATTTTTTAAAAAGGTATGAGGTATCTGTATCAAAATACCAGCCCCGTCGCCAGTATTAGGTTCGGAACCTGAGCCACCACGATGTGTCAGGTTTTTGAGTATAGTTAAAGCCTGCCCAACAATTTTATTGGACCTTTTACCTTTAACATTTACTACAAATCCAATACCACAAGCATCTTTTTCATACAGAGGGTCATACAGACCCTGCTTTGGAGGTAAACCATTTTTCATAATCATCCTAAAGCAACCTTTCTAAATTTATTAATTTGATTTCTTTCTATCATGTAAAGAGTAAATATAATGTTACAGTAGTAGATATACCATAAACTAAAATTAATATTACATAAATATACTATAGTCTATAACTAATATTACATGATGTTGATTCAAAATGCAACTTTATTGCAGGAATGCTGCAAAAAATCTTTTAATTGATTTCATTATAACATGAAAATATAGCATAAACAATAGGGAGGTTATAAAAATATGAAAGAATTATTAAAAAAACTTGCAAAATATATCTTTATTAAGAACGCGTGTTCTGTAGTGCTGTATTTACTTTGTATAACAATTATAGTATTATTAAATTATGTCAGTATATTCTTTTTAGCTATTTTTTAGCAGTTTTTTAATTAGCCGGTCTGGAGGTATTGATAATTTTATTATCAAGGTGATTTATGAAAAAAAGAATTATAGCTCTTCTAAAAATATCAATATGTACAATATTTATAATATATTTTTATTCCATATGTGTTTATAGTGCAGGGTGGCCATACCAGCCGGATATTGCAGGTGCACGTATTAAGTCTTCTCCTGTTGATGAGGGAATTGCCAGCGATTGTTTTGATGGAAATATAAATACATATATACGTACAGCCAATGTGAATCCTGCATGGGTTCAGATAGAGTATCCCGAAAGGGTTGAAATCAGCAATGCAAAAGTATCATTAGGAAAGCCGGGCTATTATGATACGGTATATGAATGGTGGCTTGAATGTGCCGACAGTCAGGTCGATATGGACAACAAAGACAATTCATATCGATTGGTGGTATCTAAAAAAAACACAACGATTGACAGTGTATGGGATGAAATGGAGCTATCCGAGCCTTTGACCAGAAAGATATGGAAATTTACTGTGAAGGCAATTGGAGAGGAATCGGTACATATACCGGAGCTGCAATTATGGTCGGATTATCAGGGCATCAATCTTGATTTGATGAGTTTTATTAAATCGAAAGATATTAAAGTACAGGTTGACAATTTTATTGATAATAATGTTAATATTGTTTTTAACGGAAATCCTACAACGTTTTATACAGGGAAAAGCAATCCGACAAATATTGTTGTAGATTTGGGAGATTTATCGGTAATGATAAATAGAATCAGGTTCTTCGTCGGTAAAGAAAAGGACAGTCAGGAGACGGACAGGCTTGTTTTGGAAGCAGCTGATTCCATAAATGACCTTAACTCCAAATCAGGAACATATAAGCTTGTGTATGCAAAAGGAATGGATTTGAATTTTAACAACCATGCAAATATAATACTTTCGATACCTTTGAAAAAAAGATTTTGGAGATTTCATGCCAACAGGGTAGATTCCAAACAGCCTCCAAATATATCACAGATTGAGCTTTGGGCAGATAAAAGATACTGCGACTATCCGCCTTCTGCACCTGCACATCTTAAAATAACAGAGAGAAAAGAAAATTACGCGGTTTTGGAATGGTCGAGTGTAAAAGACGCTACAGGTAATGTAATTTATCAGGTTTTTAGGGATAACAAACTTATTGCAACAACATCAGATTGTAAATATAAGGATATGGGGTTGACTCCTCAAAATTCATATTTATACAATATTAAAGCATATAACATTCTTAGGAAATTATCCGAACAGAGTCCATTAGCTGAGGCTTTGCCTGTTGCTGTTCAGAATGACATAATACCTGCTACAATAGCACCAACTGAAATAGAAAGTGTAGTTACAACGCCCATACAATTAACTGATGATGAGCCTGAGGTTACCGATAGCGGTAAAATCCTAAGCACAATAGAGGCAAAACCGACCGCTGCTGTGACTGAAGAAAATGATGATGCTGAAATTGAAGACAATTATAAAGAAGGCGGAATAACATTAAAAGTTAAAATTGTATTGTCCATATTCGTTATAATTATAGGATTTTTAGGTTGGTTTATAATGGCTACAATGAAAATGAGGAAAAAAATTCATATTGACCGAAAAAAGCGAGAAGCGGAACTTGATACTATAAAGCAACTTCTGATGGAGGAAAAGACCGACCATGTTATTGATTTGCTGGAAAAAAAGGATGATCATAGAAAGTAAAGAATGGGTTAAGATTCGGAATTAAAAGTAAGAATTTGGAAGTGAGAGTTAAAATAAAGGATTCAGTATTTATGGACTTATATACTGAATCCTTTATTTTATTCGTCAAAAATCATATCTCTTATAAATTTGACCTTAATCTTTTTGCTCTTTAATTCTTTAGCAAGGAGCAAATAATCAATATTTTCAGGGTTACTGACAAACTCTTTCAAATCAGCATCCTTTATGTGGTCTAAAGGACTTTTTTTGTGATCGTCATAAACACGATACGGCTCGCTCAATTGTGCTCTTCTTAAGTCATCAGGACTATTCTTGCGATAGAAGAACGATCTGTCAACACCGGAATAATTTGCTAAAATATCAACTAAAATTGGTGATGGGCTTTCGTCATTTCCTTTTTCCATATCTTCATAGACCGAAGGATCTATTTTTCTTTTGGTTTTAAGAAAAATGTCATCGGTAATTTCCTTATATGATTTATTGCCTCTTATCATCTTAAGGTTTGAGCCTTCAAAAGTCAGATTTTTATCCTTTTTTATATAGCCGATTTCCTTTAATAACTCTTCTAGAGTCATATTTAGAGCACGAGCTATCTTATCCAATGACTCTACTGTTGGAACGATTTCCTTCCCTGTTCTTGGATCTGTTTCTTCAAGATTTTTAATGTAAGTATGACTAAGGCCGCATCTTTCTGAAAATTCTCTTAATGAGAAACCGGCACTTTGCCTTCTAGTTTTAATTAAATTACTTAAATGCCCCATCTAATCACTCCAGAAATTATTAATACTATATTGTGCTTTAAGATTCTAGGAAATTATAGCGTATACTTCATTTATGCTTCACACGACAATAATCAATGTCGCAAAGCAAGCAACTTTGTTGTTTAATATGAATCAAAATATATTATACAAAAAGAAATTGAAATAGCAAATAGTATTTTGAAATTTTATAATGTGATTTTAAACAAAAAAATTTGTTGCTATAATTATATTATAGTATTGTAAAGCTTGATTAACAATAGTTATTTTTAAAAATTTTTAAATTGTTTGATTCTTAGTATATTATATACCCGGTTGTTCATCATTTATAACATCACCAATGTTGCAAAATCATTTCATGATTTTGTATAATGCTTTAGTATAGTAATTTTGCTCTACTAAATGTAAGATTAATAACATATTTAATATGGTATATTAAATTAATTTATGTAAATCATAAAAATGGAGGATAAAATGAAAAAGGTAATATTGGTGCGGGTTGGGGAAATAATTTTAAAAGGCTTAAACAGGCCTGTATTTGAAGAAAAGCTTGTGAGCAATATAAAGAAATCCATTGGAAGTTTGGGGAAAATAACTGTTATAAGATCCCAGGCCAGGATATATGTTGAGCCCCATGAAGATGAATATGATTATGAGGAAGCATTAAAAAGGCTTACTAGGGTATTCGGCATTGTTTCGGTGAGTCCTGTTTTGAAAATTGAATCGGATTTTGATGTTATTAAGGAACAATCAGTTAAGATGGTCAAAGAGCTTATAGAAAAGTATGGTTATAGTTCGTTTAAGGTAGAAGCCAAGAGAGGTAATAAAAAGTTTCCTATGCAGTCACCGGAAATAAGCAGGGAATTAGGTTCCTATATATGGGAAAATAATCAGCAGTTAAAGGTTGATGTAAACAATCCGGATTTTATTTTTTATGTTGAAGTCCGTGAGAACACATATATATATTCTGAAATAATTCCTGCCCATGGGGGTATGCCAATCGGTACAAACGGGAAGGCTATGCTTCTTCTTTCGGGAGGAATTGACAGTCCGGTGGCAGGCTGGATGATAGCAAAACGTGGTGTTGAAATAGAAGCTGTACATTTTTACAGTTATCCGTATACAAGTGAAAGAGCAAAAGACAAGGTTATCGAATTGGCAAAAATTCTTGCATCATATTGCGGTCAGATTAAATTGCATGTTGTTCCTTTCACCGATATACAGCTTGAGATTAATGACAAGTGTCCCGAGGATGAACTTACTATTATCATGAGAAGAGTCATGATGCAAATTGCTGAAAGAATTGCCGTTTCGTCAGGAGCCATGGCACTCGTTACGGGAGAAAGCGTTGGACAGGTGGCAAGTCAAACAATACAAAGTTTGGCTGTAACAAATATTGTAGTGGACATGCCTGTATTCAGACCGCTTATTGGAATGGATAAAAATGAGGTTATTGAACGAGCAAGAAAGATAGGAACATTTGAGACATCCATACTTCCTTATGAAGATTGCTGTACTGTTTTTGTTGCAAAGCATCCAAAGACAAAACCAAAGCTGGAAAAAATATTAAAGTCGGAACAGCTTTTGGATATAGATGGACTGGTTGAAAAGGCTATAGCCGATACGGAAATTATAAGAATTACAGTATAAATGAATGATAACTGAATAATTATTATTAGGAGGTTTGATAAAATATAATATTGCGGGATATGACGAATGTTTAAAAAATATAATTATAAAGATGATAAAGTAAAAGTTATTCTGATTGCCATTTCTATCATAATAGTATGTATTTCTATTTTCGCAGCATTTGTATTAAAAGATAATAGAATATACTCGGGTATTTATATTGATGGGGTTGATGTATCCGGTCTTGAAATCAATATGGCGATAGAGAAATTGAACGATGCCATTGACAGGATGATACCCATTAAGAAAGAAGTTATTGAATATGATGGCAATGTGTGGGAGTATTCTTTTGAGAATTTGGGTATTGGATTTAATACTGAGGAAGCTGTTAAAAAGGCATACGATATCGGTAGAAGCGGTAATATATTTTATAGGTTGTATAGCATCATAAAAACCAGAATAAATAAGCATAAAATATATTTAGAAGTGTATTTTGATAGAGATTTGATGTTAGAAGCACTGAAAAATATAAAGCAACAGGTTGATAGACAGGAAAAAAATGCAGAAGTCCGGTTTCTTGACAATAAGATTTCATTTGTAAAACATGAAACAGGCAAAAGATTGAATATAAACAAAAATTTAGATAATTGGACAGCCAAATTGCATTATAAGGATTTTAAAACATTGTGTTTGATTGTTGATGAAATAGAGCCTGAAATAAAAGAATCGGATATAAAACATATAGAAAGTATAATAGGAAAATTCTCAACAAAGTTTAATCAAGGAGATGCAGACAGAAGTTACAATATAAAACTTGCAAGCAGCAAAATAAATGGTATACTGTTAATGCCAGGACAGGAATTCTCTATGAATAAATCGTTAGGGCCCAGGACATCTGAAAACGGATATAAGGAAGCACCTGTTATTTTAAAGAATGAACTTGTTAAATCTACTGGCGGCGGTGTATGTCAGGTAACCACTACGCTTTATAATGCTGTTTTGCTTTCAAAGTTAAAGATAGTGGAAAGACAGCATCATTCCATGCCTTTAGGATATGTTGAGATGGGGCGTGATGCTACTATAGCTGAAAATTATATTGATTTCAAGTTCAGAAACAGCAATGGCTATCCCATAGCCATATTTTCCTCGGTAAAGGACAATGTTGTAAGTGTCTATATCCTTGGAAAACACAGGGAAGCGGGAATGAATGTTGTTTTGAAATCGCAGGTTGTTGAAAAATATGAACCTCAGGGAGAGGAAATTGAATACTCGGATGAAATTCCTGAGAATGAGCGGATAGTTGTCCGGGAGCCAAGGAATGGATATAAGGTTTTATTGTATAGAGAGACTTATAGTGCTGATGGTGTTCTTTTATTAAGGGAAAAAATATCTGAAGATATTTATGCACCTGTTAAGGCAAAGGTTAAGGTAGGAAGAAAAATTACATAAGAAATACCATTATTTAAGGTATAGGTGAGGAAGAATGGAGATAGGAAAATTACCGAACAGCATATTGAAGGAAATTGTATTGGGGAAGTTGAATAATAATAGAAAAGAAGTACTGCTTAGGCCTGGGATTGGTGAAGACTGTTGTGCTGTTGACTTTGGAGAATATGCATGTATTCTTACAACTGATCCCATAACCGGGGCTGTTAATCAAGTGGGTAAAATAGCTGTAAATGTTGCATGCAATGATATCGCTTCATCAGGAGCAGAGCCTATTGGGCTTCTAATTACATTACTTGCACCTCCAAAGACAACTGAACGTGATATAGAGATGATAATGACATCAATTTGTGATACGGCAAATGAGCTTAATGTAGAGATTATAGGGGGGCATACTGAAATTACTGCTGCAGTAAGTCAGGTTGTCATAATAAGTGCGGCTGTTGCAAAAATACTTAAAGATAAATTGGTGACTACAGCAGGTGCAAAACCTGGTGATGATATTATAATGACAAAGTCGGCAGGAATTGAAGGGACTGCAATAATTGCATGTGATCATGAGGATTTAATAAAGAATGTAATGACAAAAGATCAGATAAAGAGAGCAAAAGGTTTTGTGAACAAAATAAGTGTAGTTAAAGAAGGTATAATTGCCGGAAAGTTTGGTGTTAATTCCATGCATGATGTTACAGAAGGGGGAATCCTTGGAGCCCTTTGGGAAATAGGAGAGGCATCGGGAGTAGGTGTGGAAGTATACAAAGACTTGATACCTGTTGAAAAAGAGACTGCTGTGATTTGCGATCACCTTAATTTAAACCCGTTAAAATTGATTTCAAGCGGGAGTATGGTTATTACATGCAATGATGGAAGAGCTCTGGTAAATGAACTGAATAAGAATGGTATTGATGCGGCACTGATAGGAAAGGTTACAAAGGAAATGAATCGAGTATTATATGTTGGGAATAAAGTAGAGGTAATTAATGAACCAGAATCTGATGAGTTGTTTAAAATTATTTAATATTATTTAGAAAAAATTTATATTTAAAAAGAAATATCATGAAATCAAAAGAAATATCATGCAAAAGTGGTTGTAAAATTTCAAATACTTATTTATAATAAATATATAAGAAACAAAGGAGTTCTTTTAGCGGTATGTTAGGAGTTTGAAGTAATATAAATAATAGTAATATAAATAATTATGTAATTT
This sequence comes from Pseudobacteroides sp., assembly GCA_035370245.1. GTDB lineage: Bacteria > Bacillota > Clostridia > Acetivibrionales > DSM-2933 > Pseudobacteroides. The sequence goes on along the minus strand of DAOOVO010000024.1, from coordinate 17,931 downwards.
TATAGTCTGGTGTAACATATAATAAAACATATATAAGACATATTAAGTGTGGTAGATAACAAGCAAATACATAAATGACGATTGACAGTGTACCAAATTTAATTTTACTAAGTAATATGCAGTTTTTTAATTTAGCAATAATACGTTAATAAAATAGTTGATTGTTTAAAGTTTTTATGTAATAATAATCTACAATACTAAATTATTATTAATGCAGTTCTTTAAATCAATATTTGTGTAAAGTATTTAATGCTTTTGCTAAATATTTTCTAAGTTCATAAATACGGTTTATTCTTGTGATTATACAAGTATAAATATTTTTGATCTTGTTTGTTTTAATAACTATAAATTTGGATACTTATTTTTCGAAGATGCGATTTTTCTATATTTATTTATAAAACATCAACAGCCATTTTAATTTACATAAGAGAAGTAATTGGCCTGTTGTAGTGTTGCAGTACCGGATTTTATTGGGCGGTAGATTATTGTAATGTATTGCCAGTGATTATTTGGGGAGGTCTATCATGTTTGATAAAAGCAATCCGAGTATCGATGAGATTCTCTTAGAAAAGGGCCTTTTGAATATCGAGCAGCTTAAAAAGGTTTGGGGTATTCAGAGAGAAACAGGTAAAAAAATTGAAGATATACTTTTGGAACTCCAATTAGTCACTCAAAGTGATTTGGTAAATGCCAATGCATCTATGATGGAGATGGATTATGTAGATCTTTCGAATTTCGATTTTAGTGATTATAGCATTCCTACTCTTATCACTGAAAGTATGGCGACAAGATATTGCATGATACCCATTGAAAAGAATGGAGACACTCTAATTGTAGCAATGAAGGATCCTACAGATATATTTGCGACAGACGATGTTAGGCTTGCGACAGGACTTGAAATTAAACCTGTGTTTGCCGATGCAAGTCATATCGAAAAACTCATTTCTAAAATATTTGTTAAAAGAATGAATCAATCCAATAATGAAAAAGCTGATCAGGAAAACGATAAAGATACAGCAAAAGCTTTAACTGATGTAAATGGTCAAATAGAAAGTGATTTAAATGATTCTAATGATATATATAATTCTTATGAAAGTGTAAAAGCTGAGACTGCTGCTACTGCTACGACTATTCCTGAAATACCTAACAACCATGATTATGATGGTTTTTTGCAGTACAGCAATGAGTACATGTCTAATGAGAAAATAGAGTATAATTTCGATGATGATACAAATTCAAATAATTCTGTACTTTCAGATAATACTGATATTGAATTTGATACAAATCCCAATTTAAATTTTAATAAAAATATAAGCATAAATGATAGAGCTTATGCTAATGACAGCCAGTTTGCGGCTGAGAATGCCGGAGCGGGATTTTTGGATAATGATAGCGAATACAAACCGTCATTATTCAAAGAAAGACTTGGGAAGCAACTTGTCAGAGCTGGTGTTATTACTCAGGCACAGCTTGATACTGCTCTGGATATCCAGACCAGATCTGGGAAAAGACTTGGAGAAATCCTTGCAAAAGAAGGATATATCCAAAAGAAGGTTCTGTATGAGTTCCTCGAGAAACAGATGGGAATACCTCATGTTGATCTAGAAGCTACTGTTATACCCGATGAAATAATTGGGATTGTTGAAGAAAGTATTGCAAGAAGACACAAATTAGTGCCTATCGAAAAGGATAACAATATTCTTAAAGTAGCAATGAGTGACCCTATGAACATATTTTCTGTAGATGATTTAAGGCTTGCTACAGGGATGGAGATAATGCCTCTTTTGGCAGATGAGGAGCAAATTGTCGCAATACTAAACGATTATTATGATAGAGTAGCAAAGATTGCTTCTGTTGAGTCTTCTGAGAAAAAACCGGATTCTAAAGAATCACCGAAAGGTGTATTGGATTTAGAAGAAGAAATGAAGAAGGTTACGGAAGAAATAAACGTTGAAATAAATGAAGAACAAGAGCAAGAAGATGAAATTATTGAGATAAGTGATGTTGAAAATGCTCCTATTGTACGTATGGTTAATATCGTATTCAACAAAGCTGTTGCGAGTCATGCCAGTGATATACATATAGAACCGTATGAAGACTGTGTTATGATAAGGTTCAGGGTTGACGGACAGTTGCTTGAAATAATGAAATATGATAAGAAGGTGCTTCCGTCACTTGTTGCCAGAATAAAAATTATAAGCGGTCTTAATATAGCAGAGAAGCGTATACCTCAGGATGGAAGAATCTCAATGAAAATTGACAACTCTGCATATGATATGCGTGTATCCGTCCTTCCCACAATGTTTGGTGAAAAGATAGTTATAAGAATTGCAGATAAAGAAGGTTTCAATGTATCTAAAAAAGATCTTGGCTTCTTTGAAGATGATTTGGAGAAATTTGATAGTATTTTATCACATCCCCATGGGGTTGTGCTTGTAACGGGTCCTACAGGAAGTGGTAAGTCTACTACATTATATACAGCTTTAAAAGAGTTATGCAAACCAAACGTAAACATTATGACTGTAGAGGATCCGGTGGAATCGACCGTTAGAGGTGTTAATCAGGTCCAGGTTAATGTTAAAGCAGGTCTTACTTTTGCAGCAGCTTTAAGGTCATTCTTAAGACAGGACCCTGACATTATAATGGTAGGAGAGATTCGTGACAGTGAAACAGCCGAAATCGCCATTAGGGCAGCTATAACAGGTCACCTTGTTTTAAGTACGCTTCATACTAATGATGCACCAAGTACTGTAACAAGATTGATAGATATGGGAATCGAGCCATTTCTTGCATCATCTTCCATTGTAGGCATCATAGCCCAGAGGCTTGTTAGGAGATTATGCACCGAGTGCAAACAAGAATACACTCCTACATTGACTGACAGGCAAGCATTAGGTATTGGTGAAGATGAGGAAGTAAAGATTTATACCAAAAAGGGTTGTCCGAAGTGTAACAACACCGGGTATAGAGGAAGAATAGCAATATATGAAATAATGACTATAAATAATGAGATAAGAGAACTTATATCAAAGAATGTTACTTCGGATACAATAAAAGCTGCGGCAATTAAGAATGGCATGAAAACATTGAGAGCCAACTGTGCTAGACTTGTATTATCCGGTATTACAACGGTGGATGAAATGATCCGTGTTACTTATTCTAAAGAGTAGAATGTGAGGATGAGAAAAGATGAACCTGAATTATTTGCTTCAACAGACAGTTATAAATAATGCATCTGACCTTCATTTATGTACCGGGGTATCACCGGTTATAAGAATACATGGAGATCTGATTTATCTGAATGAACCAGTTCTTACAGCTCAGGATTGTGAAAGAATGGCTAAGCAGTGTCTTTCAAGTGATTTATTTAATACCCTTGTAGAGACAGGTGAAGTTGATGCATCATATTCACTTCCTGGCATAGCAAGATTCAGGATAAATATATTCAGACAAAGAGGCAGTTATGCTATAGCAGCAAGAACAATTCCTACTGAAATTCCTAAAATCGAAGACCTTGGTTTGCCTGAAATAACTGCCGAACTGGCAATGAAGCAAAGAGGGCTTGTATTGCTTACAGGACCTACAGGAAGCGGTAAGTCAACAACTCTTGCTGCAATGATTGATTATATAAACAATAGAAAGAAATGTCATATAATTACCATAGAGGATCCCATAGAATTTTTACATAAACACAATAGAAGCATTATCAACCAAAGAGAAATTGGCGGTGATACAAAATCTTATTCAAATGCGATGAGAGCTGTATTAAGAGAAGACCCTGATGTTATACTTATAGGTGAGATGCGTGACCAGGAAACAATAGCTACAGCACTTACAGCAGCAGAAACAGGTCATCTTGTGTTATCGACACTACATACAGTAGGATCAGCAAAAACTATTGACAGAATAATTGACGTGTTTCCGCCGTATCAACAGTCTCAGGTGAGAAGTCAGCTTTCCACAGTACTTATGGGTATAATATCTCAGCAACTTATAAAAAGAGCTGATGGAAGAGGACGTTTGCTTGCTACAGAAGTTATGACATGGACTCCCGCTATAGCTAACCTGATACGTGAGTCGCGTACACCACAAATCAATACATGTATTCATACAGGATCACAATTTGGTATGCATTCAATGGATTCATGTGTCGCTAACCTTTATAGATCAAAGCTAATAGATTTTGAAAGTGCTTGTCAGTATGCACTTGATATAGATAATTTAAAGAAACTGCTCTCAACATAATTATTGCGAATTTAATCAGTTTAGATGGCTTTTTACAAAAAAACATGATATAATATGAGTTACTATGATGTAATTTTGGGTATATAGCATTAAAAGGAATACCAAGCTCTTCTAAATCTGATTTATATAATGAGGTGCATAAGATGGCATTGCAATTGTTCTCGAGTGATTTTATGACTATCGATATAGGGTTCAGGTACATAAAAATAATCCAGCTCAGAAAAAAGAAAAACAATGATTTGATGGTAATCAACTATGGCATAGGTGATACGCCAAAAGGCTGTATTAAGAATGGTGCTATTAAGGATAAGGCCAAAGTTGTTTCTGAGATAAAAAGGGTTATCAATGAGCATGATTTAAGTGCTAGGGAGGCTAAGATAGTTGTATCCGGTACCAATATCATTACAAGAATAATTATGGTTGATAAGGTTGAAGAAAAGGAAGTTGATAAAAAGGTATGGTCTGAAATACATAACTTTCTCCCTATTAAGTTTGACGAGCATCGAGTTGATTACAAATTGCTTGATGTTGTGAATGATAATGGTAAGGAGAAAATGAGGGTATTTGTAACTGCAGTTGCTAAGAATATTATAGACAGTTACATAGAGATATTGAAGGATCTCAAGTTAAAGCCGGTTTCAGTTGACATTCCGGCAAACAGCATATCGAAATTCTTTCAAAAGGATATAGAATTTAAAGAAACTGATATATTATCGAGAAAACAAAGGTTTCCCAAAACTTCAACAAACACTGTAGCAGTTATCGATCTTGGATCAGAAACTACAATAGTTAATATTCTAAAGAATAAAATTCCTGAGTTCAACAGAGTTATTCTTTTAGGCAGCAGCAACATAGATCAGGTTATCATAGACCATCTTGCTTTAAATATGAAAGATGCTGACAAGGCTGAAAGATATAAAAAAATGTATGGAATGGTTCTCTTTAGAGATCCCAACAATGATTTAGAATGGCAGTGCAGTGAATGTGCAAGAAAAATAATTGGTGAAATAACAAAGAATATAAAAATGTGCTTCAATTTTTATATAGATAGATGTGCAGGAGAGCAAATAAGCAAAATATTCCTCGTAGGAGGAGGCTCAAAGCTTAAAGGCATAAGGGAGTATTTCGAAGAAGTCTTCGGTATACCTACATATCCCATAAACTATGTTGATGTTAGAGGAATTGAGTTTGCTCCTGAGTTAAATATTGAAAAGATAAATTACCTAATAAATGCAATAGGGATAGCATTATAAATAAGAAATCAGTTTGGGGGTTCAGTAAATGCCGTTATATACTTATCGGGTAAAAAATGAATCGGGAAAGATTTTCACTGGTGAGGCAAAGGTTGAAAGAGAGTCGGACCTTTCATCGATGCTTATTGAAAGAGGCTATCAAGTAATAGAGATCAAAGAAAAAAATGCTTTTACCGATATTACTCAGATAAAAATATTTCAGAAAAGAATAACTGTAAAAGATTTGGCGATTTTTGCAAGACAGTTTGCAATCATACTCGAAGCGGGAATACCCATAGCAGCGTGTTTGGATATATTAAAAGAGCAAACTGCAAACCCTACATTGAAAAGGGTCATATCCGATATTGGTGATGATATCAAAAGAGGTATTTCATTATCTGCTTCTATGAGAAAGCAATCCGATGTTTTTCCAGGTATTTTTGTGACGATGGTGGAGGCAGGCGAGGTTAGCGGTCAGTTGGACAAGGTTTTTATAAGACTGGCTGAGCAAATGGAAAAGCAGTATAAGTTAAATCAAAAGATAAAAAGTGCCATGACATACCCTATCATAGTAATTGTAATAGCAGTTATAGTTGTAATAATATTAATGGCTTTCGTTGTACCTTCATTTACATCTGCATTGGGAGATTTTGGTGTTGAGATGCCGATATTTACAAAGATATTGATTGCTGTAAGTGGATTCTTCCAGTCTTACTGGTGGGCTGTATTTTTAGCGATAGGTGGTTTAGTTGTATTCATAAGTCAGTATACAAAAACTAAAAATGGTCAGAGATTATTAGGTAGTCTGGCAATTAAGCTGCCGGTAATCAAAATAGTAGTAAAAAATACAATAACAGCAAGATTTACGAGAACTCTCGGGACTCTTATATCAAGTGGTGTAATGCTTATACAGTCGATGGAAGTAGTTCAAAACGTTATTGGAAATGCAATTATTTCAGAAGCCTTTGAGGAAGTTATAGCAGAAATAAAGAAGGGAAGAGGTTTGAGCCAACCCCTTGCATCAATGAAGTATTTTCCACCAATGGTTATGTCAATGATCAAGGTAGGAGAAGAGTCAGGAGATCTCGATTTTACATTAAATAAATGTGCTGATTTTTATGACGAAGAGGTTGAAACTTCATTGAAGATGCTCACTGATTTTATCAACCCGGCCATTATAATGGTTCTTGCAGTATTAGTAGGCTTTATAGTATTAAGCGTTCTATACCCGATGCTTTCAATATATCAAAATATTGAATAAAATTGGGATGAAAAATGTCCATAAATAAACCAAAATGAAAGGGGGTGGACGATAAACAATGTTTAGTGGTTTATCGGAAGGACAAAGTGGTAAAATCAATCTAACCAAAATCAGAGGGGGAAAAGTTATGAAAAAAATGTTAAAGAGTAAAAAAGGTTTTTCATTAATCGAGCTTTTGATAGTTGTTGCTATATTGGCAATCCTTGCTGCAATCAGTATCAACTTATTTGGTGGCGTTTTAAACAGACAGAAGGATAAATCAGACTTAGCTGCTGCAAGTTATTTGCAGAAAGCATTACAGACTTACATAGCCGAAACAGATGACGATGATTTATCTGATATAGGAGGAAGTAATGCAACTACAGTTGCAGAAAAATTGTCAAAAGGTGTAGAAATTAAAGGTATAAAATATGGACCTTATCTAAATTCAAAAGATTTAAAACTTAGCAGGGCTCAAGGATTTAAAGTAACTATAGATAAATCTAATCAGGTAGTTACTGTTGTACCTGATCCTACAAATCCAACTAGCATAACTATTAGTTAATAAAACTTATATCGCCCTGGCTAAGCCAGGGCGATATCCTAAAGGGTGTGATGATATGAGTTTGAGGTTTATTTTAAAAAAGAAGAATGGAATAACACTTATTGAAGTTTTGTTATATGTTACTTTATTGTGTATTGTATTGCCTATGATATCTACTATGCTGATGCATGGTTTTGATGCGTATAAATCAAATTATAGATATATTGAACAACAAGATATAGTAACAAATGCAATCCAATTGATGAGAAAGGATATTGAAAGTGCTAAGACAATAGTATTTGGTTCAAGCAATAAAGAGATTACTCTAAAATTTTTAAATAAGGGCGATAGGACTTGGAAGTTTGATAGTAATGATAATACTTTAAAGGTAAATGGTACTGTTGTTGTAAAAAATATTGATGTTTCAAAGAGCAGCTTTGAAAAGCAATATGATATTTCAGATCTTGAGAAAGGTTATGATCAAATAAACAGACAAGATGTAAACATCTTGAAAAAAGGTTATGTAATACTTACTATAAAACCAATTGAAACAAATGACAAAAAGTTTCAAAACAGAAATTTTACGGATTCGATAATTACAGAGCTATCTGTTAGATATAAAGAAATACAGTTGAATTCATAAAGGGGGAAATAGTGTGAAAGATATTAACTTACTACCAGATGATATTAGACAACCGCAAGAACCAATAAAAACTGAAAAATCAGGTGTATCTACGGTTAAGGTTGTTACTCTTGTAATAGCTATTATAGCTTTAGTTGGGGTTTCTCTTGTTTTACCGAAGATTTATATTGTAATGCAAAATACAAGACTAGAAATGATAAATAATAACATTGAAAGCGATAAATTTATTGAAGTAAAATCTGTTAATGCTGATATAGCAAACATTAAAAGAGAAGTAGAAAAGAAGAATAGTATAGTAATCGATATAGATAGTAAAAGTATTTCGGTTAATCAAATTGTTAATTATATAAATAATTCCGTAACAAAAGGATGTACTATAGAATCGGTAAAGATGAATGAAAATAATATAGTAATTGAAGGAAACGCAATTGACCCTTTAAAAGCTACTGAATTTGCATCATATGTTTCGAGAATAGAATATTTACAAATTACTGAATCTTTAGTCGAGTCAAAGGATGATAATTATAGGTTCAAGTATGCATTTACAATTACAAGAAAGGACGGAATATAGCATGAACATAGGTAAAAGGGAAATAAAATTACTTGTAGTTCTAGGTGTATTAATATACGGATTTATATTTTATACTGTTTTTGTAAATAGCTACATACCTCAAATAAATGAAGTAAATTCCAAGTTATCTGAGGCAAAAGAAAAGGAAAAAGCTTTAGAAAAGGACTTGGAGAATATAGAGCAAAAGAAAAGTGAGCTTAATACAAAAAGAGTATTGAGTGAAAGAATAGGTAATTATGTACCAAACAGTAGTGACATGTATGATCCATTATCTTATATGATAAAACTTCAGAAACTAACTGGTAATAAGCTATATGATATAAAAATTAATCAGCCTGAAGAAATTATAGCAGCTACTAATGAAAATAATAATGATAACAGTAGCAATGTTGAACAAGTGAAGTCAGAAATTGATGATACTGGACTTGGAGAAGAAGTTAGTTTACCAACGAATACAAATACCGGTCCTAAGTATTATTCTATTGCGGTAAATTTTAAATCAGATCTGGCATATAATGAAATTATTGAACTACTATCTTATATAGAAGGTGGTTCAAGGAGGATTAAGGTCTCTGAATTTAATATTGAAGAGAAAAAGGAAAACAAGGACGCAGCAACTCCTGCCAAAGCAACTCCTGCTGCAAATCAAGCTGGCAGTGGTACAGTTCCAATAGGAAAGATATATAGAGTAACAGGAACTATTAAACTGTATACGCAGAATATAGAGGAAGCAAATAAGTTGTTCAACTCCAGTAAAAATAGATATAATGAATATAATGACAGTCCTTTGGTATATACAATTTCGTCAAATACAAATATAGGGATAACAAATAACACTAGTACTGCTGTTGCCACCAACGGCAGTACTTCTTCACAAAGTGACACTGTTACGGTACCAGATTTTACATTAACTCAGACAGGCTATTTTACTGCAGGTAATAACTTTGAAGTTGAGGGTACCGATAAATCAAGTGAGTTTTTCATGTATAAAACTTCTGGAAGGACTGATGTGCAACTTACTTTAAATAAGAATACATATAGCATGATAATTACTTATGCTGTTGGAAAGAGTAAGACTATAACGGGCAGTATACCAAGCAGAGATTTGAATGCAAGTTTGAAGGTAGATGTTGGTGATGCAAAAGAAAATGAAAAGATAAAAGTTACTTACAAGATTATAAATAATTCGCCTCATAAACTTCGATTGAGTATTTTTGATCCTGGAGGAAGAATTAAGGTACTTGATAGATCAGGTTCTACGATTAAAGGAAATAGTCAAAAAGAAAAAGTAAGTATAAATTAAGGGTGATGTTATGAGAAAACTGATAAGAAGTAGAATGGGGTTTACAATTGTTGAATTGATTATCTCTGTTACATTGATGGCGATAATTACTGTTCCACTGATGGCTGGTTTTGCTAATGTAGCTATGATGAATAAATTAACTAGAAATCAAATTGAGATAAACGCTGTGGCAAAGCAGGTTGAACAGGAAGTAATTGACAGTCTCAAAAAAGGTGGAGATGCCAAGACCATATATGGGGCAGATGTAAATTTAAAATCACCTAATGTAACAGATGTAAAAGTTGGTGATGGAAGTACAGAAAATAAAAATTTTAAGTATGATTCGAAGTTTGTTAGTACTTCAGGTAGCATTAATGAATATGACATTATATTGTACCAGAAAAAAGGAGCAGACTTTGTTAAAGTGCTGTCGTTTAAAGTATATGTATCAATTAGTTAGAAAGTTAATTAACGATTTACTGCAATAGTGGGGGGGGATTAAGATGAATAGTATCATAAGAATAATGCGTACAAAAAAAGGTATGGCTTTACCTAGTGTAATAGTCGTTAGTACACTTTTATTAATGATGATGGTTCCACTATTAAACTTGTCAATACAACAATTGAAGATAAGTAAAAGTCAGTCTGTTATAGGTTATTCATATCTTGCAAGTGGTTCAAGTACAGAAATTGCAATGGATTTAGTAAAGAATTATGTCCAAACAAAATCTTATTTATCTAAATATAGTTCAGATACAGCGACGTATGTGGAAGAGGTTAGAAAAGATATATTTAACTTAGTAAAGGCTAAACTTAGTACCAGTATAAAAGTAGATAATGCCAATTCTGCAAAAAGTGAACTAAAGAACGTTTATACGGTTGGATATAAGCCTGAAGGGAATAAGATAAGAGTTACCCTTGGTTTGGTCATAGGTTCTACATATAAAAAAGGAATAAACACATCAACTGCTACTGATGTATATTCGCAGGTTGTTATTGAGATTGAGAATAATAAGAATTATTTCAGGCCTGCAGCAATAAATGCTATAGGGGATATTTATATAAAAAATTCAAATGCGATTATTAATGGTGATGTTAAGGTTGTAGGTACTGCACCTAACAAAACCTCTATGTTTGAGCAGTATACCTATGGTGGTATTTATGCTGTTGGCTCAGGCAGTCTAACAATTAATGGAAGTGCATTTGTAAGAGCTTTTATACGATGTGGAAATACAACTAACATTGCAGCAGATAATTTTACAATTGATATTAAGAATAATGCTATAGCCCAGTGTATTCAAGTTTTTGGAAAAAAGGATTATGTTTTAGTACGTAAGGATGCATATACCTTTGATGATGTTGAAATGAATGGATTAGATTCTGTGATAGCAATAAACAGAAATTTTTTTGGATTATCTAAAGGATTAAGTGCAATGGATCAACATCATGATGCTTCAAGTGCAATTGTTAACAGTGCGGTAATTCATCATCCAGATGAAACTTCTATTGTAGATGCTATGAAATCCAAGATAATAATCAATGGAAATGTTATGATTAATGGAGGAACCTTCTTGATTGATCCGGAAACAGGGACATTAAAGTATCCTTCTAACCCAGAAAATCCAAATGGAGATCCACAGATAGAAGATGCATCTTGTGCATGGGATGATATAGATGAGATTGCTACCTATAAGAACTATGAAATTGGAGGGAAAAACTTCCATGCTTTAAATAATAAACAGGATTCATGGATTTCAGAACAATATCGTAAAGATAGAGCCTTTGGATATAGCAATTACTTTCAGGTGTTTCCTACTGATGAATTACAGATTTCTACATGGTTTAATAAGTTTAAAACAAATAATGAACCATTCAGTATTAGTTCAACTGGTTATAACACTAATAATATAAAAAAAATAAAGGGTTTTTGTAATTATGAGATTGCGGCAAATGGTAAAATGTATTTTATGGATATCAATACACTGCCTGTTGGTAGCGAATCTGATATTGACATGGCGGATAAAACATTGCTTGATCAATCAAAAGTTGGGTTTGAAAACTCATTATATTATTTGAAAGCGTCTGAAAGACAAAATTATATTACTGGACCTAGCAATTGGGATAGTCTTTGGAATTTTGATACGGGTTATAAGGGATATTATGATAATGTAATAAGTTGGTTAGAGAATCTAAAAGTACCGCTTTTGCAGATTACTGAAGACTTTGTAAAAAGAGAGTATAAGTATTCTGCTGGTGTAATAGATAATTCATTGCAAATTGAATCTTCTACAGGGGATAGTTATTTTAAATACATAGGTAATGAATTAATGAAATGTGATAAAGGAAATACTGATAGGGTTATAACTAGTGCAGAATTGCCGATTAATGAAACTAGTGGTAATTATGAAGTTCCAACATTAGATAGTTCAAAGTACTACATTATTGTAATCAATGATGCAGATCCAAGGACATTAGTTATAAAAGGTACTTTAAATGGTATAGTTTATACAACAGGAAAAGTTATAATGTCTGAAGGGTCCATCTTGAACGGATTTATTATTGCAGCAGGCAAAGGTATGGGCGGGACAGGATCAGCAATAGATAATATGCCATATACTTATATAAATAGTGATACGGACAATAACATTAGTGAACTTGATAATGGGAACTATGCAGCTGTAGTTTTTGAAGAAGGTGCTACTGCTGCTACAGCTCCTCAAGTAAATTTTGATTTTGCAAAAAATGGAGATCAAATTGATATTGAAGAGTCATTAAATATTTTATTAAGTAAATTTAGTGATATAGATTATTTTTCGACTTTGGAAAACATATTTAAATAAATAACGGGGTGGAATTATGAAAAAAAACTTAAGAATTGTTTTAGCTTTAATTATTACATCTATACTGGTACTCAATACTGGATGCAGTATGCCATCCTTTTTGGGGGGAAGTGATGAGCCGGATGAAGTTGAAGAAAATAATGTAACCATTGAGAACTCAACTGTTACAAAGAAAGTAAAGAAATTGGTTTCTGATTACTTTACAAAAGCTTTTTCTCAGCCAATAGAAAAATATAGTAATACTGGTACAATACCGGATGATCTAAAAGAATTTATTGCCAAGCGTACCATTACCGAAGGTGCTGATAATCCTGAAATAGGTATACATTTACCAAGACATATTGAGTTAAATGGAATGGTTGTTGTTGATTATCAGTTGATAAATGCAATTAAGGATAAGGATATAGAAACTACTTATATTGGAAAAAGTGGAGATGAGTTATTATACTATACAAAAATGCAGTTAATGGTGAAATGTTTACCGGAATCAGATTTTTATTTAGCATATAAACAGAATCCAAATACAAAGATTTATGAAAAGCAGCAAGTAGCTATAGATGAAAATAAATTTGATTATTTCAGAGTTATTGTAAGTTATGATGTTAATGTGATAAAAGAAGGTAATGATTATAAAATTAAGAGGGTGACTGAGGCAAGTACTAGGCCTGGATTCAAAAATAGAGTATTGCTCGTAAACAATGAATTTGTTGAGAGGTTCCCATACATTAATATTGATAAATCCTCTGATGGCAAAGAGTATATCAATAAGGAGGATGGGGAAAGATTTGAGTCTGAGTTAAAAATTATTGAAAAGTTTTTTACTAATTTTAAAGAAATTGATAGTGAAAGAATGAATTTATTAAAAAACAAGTGGAATTTAAGTCAGAATGATTTTACGAAGTATATTAAAGATATATTAAAGATCCATATCGATAAAGATAAAAAGGAATTAATTGTGATTGATGATAAGTATAAGACTAATTTCAACATAGATTCATTTCCTTTAAAAGACGGTATGAGTAAAATTTTAAAAGTCACTAATTTTGAAATTATACCACATCCCGCATATACAAAAAAACAAAGCAAGTATATGGTTAAATTTGAAGCAAGTGTAGAAATGTCAATTGGCATAATAGGTCAGCAAAATAAGTATAGATACGATTATTTTGTAGAGATGAATAATGACTTAAAGTCTCCAAAGATAAAAAGTATTTATTTAAATGGTGTTACAAGTATGGGTTCACAGATTGTTGATAAATAATAATTAATATGAATTGGGCAGTTTAATAACTACTCTAAATGCATATCAAAACCTTCCACCTGATAAATTATAGGTATTAATCAGATGGAAGGTTTTTTGTGAGGTAGATTTTATTCTGATTCATTTTCAATAATCAATATAGGGTGAATATCTGGATGTTTTTCGTACAATTCTTTACTGACGTAAGCAATTTGCATACTATACCCTAATAAATCTTTCCATATATAATTACTATAAAAGACCTTGACAGTAATATAATCGTCCAAATCAAGAAAATCTGAAACTGTACTTTTTTTATCAACAATAGTATCAATTAATATGTCTGGTTTGTTAACAGAAATTATATTTCGGATAGTATAACTATTAATCTCAGATTTTTTATGAGTTATAAAGCATTTACTTATTTCACCATTATTTAAGGTATAAAAGATGTTTTTTTCAAAATATGGCAATGATGTAGGGTCTGTCTCGTAATAGCGTTCATTTTGATGATTTAATGCAGTACAATTTAATATATTATAATTTTCCAGACGATATTCTTTTATAAATGATGCGATATCTCTGCTGGTGCAATATGATAAATCGATATCTGACAATGATGCACATACAGACCAATAAATTTGAATTGTAATAACTAAATAAATGCTGGTCTTTAATAAATATTTAAATGACTTTCTTCTATCTAATATAATAATAAAAGAATTATATAAATTACTAAGCCATATATTCTTCTTGAATATTGGATTGCTATTTAATGTTATCCATAAGCTAAATATGAAGAAAAGAGTATAAATACCTGTGTGATGCCTTGCAAAATATATTAGTGACATAAAGGACAATATTAATGTATATGGTATCAATATATATAACAGAATACCTTTCTTTTGAATCCAAATGAAAAAAGCGACTGTCAAGATTAAACATGCTAAAAAAGTTAATATGATGTTTATACTTAAAATAGTTGAACTATTATAAATAGAATTGAATACTATACCATTTAGAGGATCTATAATAGCATTAAACAAAAATTTAAATAAATCAAACTCAGTTTTTTGCAAAAGCGTGAATCTGTCAGGCTTTGGCCACAATATCAATAAGTATATAATATTTATAAATGCAAGTAAGGAAAGAGAATAGAATATTGGGCTTCGAAATATTTTTTTTAATAAATCTTTATTTAATTTTGAATCTGATTTTTTATAAGAAATAAAAATTTCAATTAACCATGCAATAACTATACCAAATGCTATCAAAATCCCATGAATTAAAACTCCACAAAGCATTCCAAGCAATATTGCAAACTTAAACGGCTTTTGATTGCGTGATGGAAAATTCAAAGCAACCAGGAACAATATAAATGCAAATAATGAATAGCTTCTACTTATTACTCCATATTGGTAAAATATAAAATAAGTAAAGGGTAGTGAAAGTCTAACGACTGTGGGAAAAGGTGATTTTTTGACCAATAGAATTACTGTCAGAGTAATAAAAATAAAATTAACGGATTTCAAGCCAATTTCATAAGGTATTCCAAGGTGCGATGGAATATATAGTACTATGTACCATAATGGCGGATGCCCTTCATATCTTAAAACATTCCATATCATATCAAAAAAACTGGAATCACGAGCAATAAGCCATGACTGTGCTTCATCAAACCATGGTTCATGATATTTCATTATAATTGCTAAAAAAGTCATAAAAACTATTATTGTGATGCTTTCAGCGAAAACTAATTTTTTGCTTTTATTCATTTTTAACCCCTTTGCTTTTATAAGAATTTAGTACTTAAAATATAGATGAGAATTAAATCCAATAAATATATTACCATTTAATTAAATTAAAGTACAGAACTAAAAAATGTTTAATGGTCTGAAACTACTAGAAAATAGGTGTATGTTCGCTGAATATATTTAAAGAGACAGGAAAGTATCTTTACATCTATAGAATTATTTGATAAGATTACCTCTAAGTTATTTGCTTTAGTTTAGATAGTTTGTATTATTTTAATAAATAATACTTTTATATTTTTTAAAATGACTTTAATTATTAGCCCAATATTATTGATTTAATTCATATATGTATGCGAAGTTTGAGTTAAATATAATAACGTGTATAGTGGAGAATAAAACTGTGATTAATATTAAATTTAGATATATTGCAATAGCTGCCTATCTATATGTAGTTATTCCTATTATGATATATTTTCTTACTTGGTTACGGCCATATATTGGGATACCAATGGCTGTAATATTATCTATTGGGCTGTATGTCTTAATAAAGAGTGATTATATTTGTAATAGAGATGATATTGCACTTCCCAGAGTTACGTTAATATTGGTATTTTTTGTGTTCCTAATATGGGTTTGGTTATCAGGTCAAGGGGGATTCTTCTATCAAACGTGGGATAACCACAGTAGAAATGCTATATTTAGAGATATGATAGACTTTGATTGGCCAGTTATATATCCTGAAACTGGTAATGCATTGGTTTATTATATGATGTATTGGATTGTCCCTGCTTTGTTTGGAAAGATTTTTGGATGGTTAGTTGGAAATATATCTTTAGCGTTGTGGACATTTTTAGGAACTATAATTAGCTATTTACTCATTGTATACATCTGCAAATGTTTTACAGTTTCAAGATTATGGCTTGTATGCATTATTTTTATCACATGGAGTGGGCTAAATATTTTAGGTATGGTTTTCAGTACTACTTTCGGTCTTACTCAGAATGAGATGTTCACGTTTGGCAGGTTAAATATTGGAAGCATGGAAGGATGGCTTGATGGAGTAAGAAATGGATTTGATAGTTCTTATTTATTTCGAAGTAACTTTGATGCATTGTCACAAATTTACAATCAAACTGTTATAATTTGGTTGTTAGTACCACTAGTTTTAGAAAATCGTAAAGTACGAAACTTAGCTTTTATAGGACTTTGTATGCTTATATATGCTCCAATACCTTTTATTGGATTTTTACCGATACTGTTAGCGATTGCTATACCTTGGTACTATAGAAAATATAAGAGTAAATCATATAATGAAATTATTAAGCAAACACTTAGTATTCCCAATATTTCTGCAGTATTTACAATTTTTATTGTTGCTGTTTTTTTATTTAAATCCAATGTTCAAACTGGTAATATTGGATTGTTTGTTCCGATACAAGCATTTGATATTGTAAGAATTTTAACCTTAATTTTATTTTACTTTATGGAATTTGGTCTTATATGTATATTCATTTATCCTATGTATAAAAAAGATGTTCTTTTTTATGTAGCTATTATGACTCTCGTAATTATACCTATTTTTAAGGTAGGGACAGGAAGAGATTTATGTATGAATGCAAGCTTACCAGCATTATTTTTATTGATGATTATGACTATAAATTATTGTAAAGACAAAAATGTTAAAGTCATGACTCCAAGAATGATTTGTATATCTCTTGCATTAATAATTGCGGCTATGAGTCCAATTTTTGATATATGTAAAAGAATTGAAATTATAAATCTAGCCAACAGATTTCCTATAGTTGCGGATAGAACAAAAACTTTAAGTAATAAAAATATTGGAGACTATTGTCCGGATACTTATTTAGAAAATTATCTTGTACCAAATCCAAAAAGTAAAGCTTTTTATAAATATTTGGCTAAAGAATGATTCTGCAATTAAGAAGCAGATGATTGGAGTTAAGTGTAGTTTGGCATTTTAGAATAGGATGGAAAGGCAAATTATATAATGCTCCCCATTGTCAAGACAAATTTTTTAATTTTCTAAGTTAGGTGTAAATTATCAAATTAATTCAGGTAGAATAGCCTAATTTTATCACATTAAATCAGGTGAAGAAAATAATAATCCTACTGTAAAGTGAAAACTTTTTTTCATTTAACAGTAGGATTAAATTTTATAAAATATTTTTAAGGAGAGTGATAACAAATGCAATATGTTTTTATTGTAAAAGTAAGCGTCAAATACAAGCAGACATATTGGCATATCAATCAATATCTTTTCCTGCCAAGCCATTCATCCAGAGCCTTAGATATTTCAGCCCTAAACTCTTCATCTGGTAG
>DAOOVO010000023.1:0-46131 GCA_035370245.1 Pseudobacteroides sp. | reverse complement strand
AAAGATCGATATTACCTGTTTTTAACAGGAGTTATTGCAGTGGAATCATATTTTAATTGTCATATGTAAATATAGTTAATTATTATATATATTAGACCGGAAGCAAATTGTATGGTATACTTATCATAATATAATATTTAAGAATGTTGAAATATTTATTTCGCAATTAATATTTCAATAATTTTTAAATAATCAACACATATTCAGGTTATATTTATGAGCACGTTTATGTTTAGTTTCGCTGCAGTAGATAGGAGATGGTTATTATGATGATGTGTTCAATTTGTAAGGAAAATTTTGCAGTTGTTTACATGACCAGGTTTATAAATGGCAAACAAGTTCAGGAAGGCCTTTGCCTGACATGTGCAAAAAAGCAAGGTGTACAGCCGATAAACCAATTATTGGACCAAACGGGAATGACTGAGGAAGATATTGATAATTTAAATAAACAGGTAGGAAATCTTTTTGAGAATATGGAGTTTACCGATTTAAGTTCTATCAATGATTTAAATGATAAGTCGGGACAGTCGAATCCATTTATCAACTTTATAAACAAGGCTTTCAGCAAGAATGAGGATGGAACAGACGGTAAAGAGCGTACAAAAGAGCCATTTGAAGATAAGGAAAGTAAAAACAATACCAAAACTAAGACTCAGGAAAAAAAGAATCTTAAGAAAAAGAAGTACTTAGATTTATATGGAACAAACTTGACTGAGCTTGCGAAAGAAAACAAGCTGGACAGAGTGATAGGGAGGTACCGTGAGATTGACAGGGTGGTACAAATCCTTAACAGAAGAACAAAAAACAACCCTGTATTGATTGGTGAGCCCGGAGTAGGAAAAACAGCTATTGCAGAAGGTTTGGCTGTCAGGATTGCCGAAAAGCAGGTTCCGGCAAAGCTGTTTAATGTTGAGGTGTATCTCCTCGACTTAACGGGAATTGTAGCGGGTACTCAGTTCAGAGGTCAGTTTGAAAGCCGTATGAAAGGTATTCTTGATGAGGTTAAATCATTAGGAAACATTATTCTTGTTATTGATGAGCTTCATAATATAATGGGTGCAGGAGAAGCTGAAGGAGCCATGAATGCTGCCAATATATTAAAGCCTGCATTGGCAAGAGGCGAGATTCAGGTAATAGGAGCTACCACTTTAAAAGAATACAGGAAGCATATAGAAAAGGATTCTGCTCTTGAAAGAAGGTTCCAGCCTGTTATTGTAGATGAACCTTCAGTTGAGGAGACAATTGAGATATTAAAAGGAATAAGAAATTATTATGAAGAATATCATATGGTAAAAATTTCTGATGAAGTTTTGGAAGCAGCGGCTAAATTATCGGAAAGGTATATAACCGAAAGATTTTTACCGGATAAGGCCATTGATGTGATTGATGAAGCCGGATCAAGGGCAAACCTTAAAAATGTCGGTCTTGTTGAGCTTACGGCTCTTAAAGAAGAACTCAAAAAGGTTCAGGAAGAAAAAGAAAATGCCGTTTCTGCCGATTCCATAGAGGATTACCAGAAGGCGGCGGATTTGAAAGTCAGAGAATGTAAACTACTGGAAAAAATTAGAGAAATACAGGAAAAGAACAAGGATGTTGAGATTACAATAGATGATATTGCATATGTTATTGAGGCATGGACAAAGATTCCTGTTCAGAAGCTCACGGAAATAGAATCGGAGAAGCTTTTAAATCTCGAAGAAAGGCTTCATAAAAGGGTAATAGGACAAAACCAGGCTGTAAGCAGTATAGCAAAAACTATCAGAAGGACTAGAGCCGGATTTAAGAAGAAAAAGAAGCCTGCTTCCTTTATATTCATAGGTCCTACAGGTGTAGGGAAAACGGAGCTGGTAAGGGCACTTTCGGTTGAGCTGTTTGGAAGTGAGGAAGCCCTTATAAGGCTTGATATGTCTGAGTATATGGAAAAGCATACTGTTTCGAAGCTGATCGGAGCACCTCCGGGGTATGTAGGATATGACGATGCAGGACAGCTTACTGAAAAGATCAGAAGAAAGCCATATTCGGTTATACTTTTTGATGAAATAGAAAAGGCTCACCCTGATGTTTTCAACATGCTCTTGCAAGTACTTGAGGATGGAAGACTTACAGACAGTCACGGTAAAGTGGTTAACTTTGAAAATACTGTAATAATAATGACATCTAATGCAGGGACAAATATGAAATCAAATGGAATCGGATTTTCCAATGAAGGTTATAATGCATTAGAACCAAAAGTAAGAAGTGTGCTAAAAGAAACATTCAGGCCTGAGTTTTTGAACAGGGTGGATGAAATTATAATATTTACCGAACTCAGTAAGGATGAACTCAAGAAAATTATAGATTTGATGCTTATGGAAGTAGAAGAAGATGTGAAAGCAAATAACATGACAATTACTGTAAGCGATGAAGCTAAGGAATTTATACTGGAAAAAGGCTATGATGTTAAATATGGTGCAAGGCCTTTAAGAAGGACAATACAAAAATATATTGAAGACCAACTGGCGGAAGCATTCATAAGAGGTGTTTTTAAAGAGGGAAGCAGAATATGTGTTGATGTGGAGCAAGGTGAAATTAAACTTAAGGATTGCTAAGCATTTGGCATAAAATAAATATAAAAATATAAATAAAAAAGGACAGATTGGCAGTTGCCGGTTTGCTCTTTTTTTATTTATATGGGTTTAATGTCATTGTTTAGTTGGTATATGTAAATATTAACAGTTAATATTTTATATAAAATGCATGAATTTTTACTTAAACATAATATAAACTTAACAAAAGAAGTATATAATATAAACATAAGCTATAAACTAATATTAAATACGTTATTAATCTTACATTTAGAAGAAGATAAATGTAAAAGATTAATTGTATTTAATAAAAAAAGGAGGGCTTTTTATGGATAAGTTGAAGAAAGCTTTAACCGGTATTAAAATCAATTACGATATGATGAAGGAAAAAGACTATGAAGATACTGTATATAACGAAGAGGATTTAGAATTTATCGTAGACATACTGTCATTCGATTAATAAGGAAGGTAGCTGAATTATAAACTCCGTACCTGACCCAAGTTGACTGTAAACCTTTATGTTTCCGTTATACAGGTTTACAATATGCTTGACTATGGATAAACCAAGTCCTGTACCTCCCATATTTCTGGATCTGCCTTTATCAACTCTGTAAAACCTTTCAAAAATTCTGGGAATATGTTCTTCGGCAATTCCAATTCCGGTATCTTTGATTGAAAATGTAATTATGCCTTTTTCATCGGTTACTTTTACTGTCACGGTACCGTTATCTACATTATATTTAATTGCATTGTCGACTAGATTTATAAGCATCTGTTTAATTCTGTTTTTATTAGCTTTTATTGTAATGTTTTCATGGATTTCAAAGTTTAATCTTATACCCTTTTTTTGGGCGGCACCTTCCAATATATCATAAATCTCTTTAAGGGTATCGTTTATGTTATGGCATACAATATCAGAGTCATTTATTGTGTTCTCGATTTCTGAAAGCTGTAAAATATCATTTATAAGATTGAATAACCTTTCAGATTCAATATCGATTATATCAAGAAACTTGATGGCAACTGACTTATCGTCAATTGCACCGCTTTTTAATGTTTCGATGAATCCCCTTATTGATGTAAGAGGAGTTTTTAACTCATGAGTTACATTTGATACAAATTCTGTTCTAATTTGCTCGAGCTTTTTAATATTTGTTATATCAAGTATTGATGCTATGCCGCCTGAATTGAGCTGCTTAGGGTTGTTTGAATTTATTGGACTTGTGTATACTCTGTATATTTTGTCCGTTTGGGGATGCAAAATAACCTCGTTCAATAGAGGAATGTTTTTTTCGATACTTTCCTTAAGAAGGCTGCATATTTCATTATTGCCGATAAGATCCACTAAATTCATTCCGATAATACCGGGGCCGTTTTTGATTCCAAACGTCTGACAGGATACCGTATTTATAAGAACTATTCTGAAATTGTTATCTACAGCTACAACACCGCTGATCATACTGTTTATTATGGAATCTATCTTGATGTTTTTGTCGTTCATTTCAGCTAATGTGGATTCAAGCTTGTCAGCCATTATATTAAATGTTTTTGACAGCTCTTTTATTTCATCATCGCATTGTATATTCAATCTTCGTGACAGATTTCCTTCCGATACATCCCTTGTTACTTCTATAAGCTGGTTTACCGGTTTTATTATACTATTGGAGAAATAAAATGCCAAAATTGTTGTTAAAAGAATTCCTGCTAAAATTCCTATGCATGTGTACATCAGTATTATTTCGTCAATGGCCTTAAGCTGCAGCAAAGGTACCGAAACCCTTATGATTATTTCTTCAGAAGTCATGGGAATAGCTATATAGAGGAGGTTTATCTGCAAGTCTTGACTGAAGCGGATATCTTTGCCTATTTTTCCCTTTAATGCTTCCTGAAATTCTTTTCTGTTGCTGTGATTATCCATTGAAATATAATTGACATCCGAATCGCCTAGGACTTTGCCGTTTTTATCTATGAATGTTATTCTTAAGTAACCGCTGTTATCCTTGGATTTATTGGAATTATGCTCCGGATATAGTATATCTGCATACTGCCTGGAGATTTTATTATAATCTATATCAACTCCGAATTTTTTGTTTTCGGATAACTGGAATTGTATAAGTTTTGCAGTGCTAATAAGCTTTTCTTCCAATTCATATTTATAATATTTTTGGGAAATTTCGGATGTTAATAGACCTGTAATGATGACGCCTATAACAGTCAGTACTAAATAATACAGAAATATTTTCTGTTTCATTTGTCAGATACTCCTTTATCATTAAATCGATAACCAATGCCTCGAACGGTTTCAATATAGACAGGAGTGCTGTCATCATCTTCAATCTTCTGCCTGAGATACCGAATGTGTACATCAACTGTTCTGGTTTCGCCATAGTAATCAAACCCCCAAATTTTTTCCAATAATGTTTCACGAGAAAGAACTTTTCCTTTGTTTGTAATTAAAAGCTTTAAAAGCTCAAACTCTTTAAGGGGAAGATCAAGTAATTTGCCGTTTTTGTAAACCTCACGCCTTGTACAATCAATTGATAAATTTCCAAATTGTATGATTTCAGTATTGGTTTCATTGGAAATATGAACTCTTCTAAATAATGCCTTTACTCTAGCTACCAACTCTCTAACGCTGAAGGGTTTGGTGATATAATCGTCTGCACCGAGCTCAAGGCCTAAAACCTTATCAAATTCGTCATTTTTTGCTGTAAGAATTATTACGGGGATTGCTTTTGTGCGGGGATTTTGTCGCAGCTGCCTGCAAACTTCCAGACCGTCAATCCCTGGAAGCATTATATCCAGTATAAACAAATCGGGAAGATTGGTTTTACACTCGTTTAAAAGCTGTTCTCCCGTATCGAATGTGATTATCTTATAGCCGTTAGCTTCCAAATTGTATTTTATTAGTTGTTGTATATTTGCTTCGTCTTCCACAGCAAAAATAAGTTCTTTAGTCATATTTGTACATGCCTCCGGTTAAATTGAATCAGTATGGGATCAATAAAAACTTATAAGTCTAATATATCAAATTGTAGGCAAACATTCAAATAAACTATTTGGAATATTTTACGCAAAAGTTTATGCGGCACATATTGCAGTTTGCAGTCATAATATAAATAAGGCAGCATCATTAGGATGTGAACATGAAATATGTACAGAGATTTGATTGAAGTGCCGTATAATAGAGATAAAGCGGTGGAATATGCTCATAAATGGGCATACGGTAGAAATCCGCGATACCTGGATTTTGAAAATTTGGGGGGAGATTGTACGAATTTTGCTTCCCAGGTTATATATAGCGGAAGCGGTATTATGAACTATACGCCGCTGTATGGATGGTATTACATAAACTCATATGATAGGTCACCTTCATGGACTGGGGTGGATTATTTGCATAACTTTCTTGTAAAGAGGAATGAAGGGGTGGGACCTTTTGCGGAGGAGGTCGACATGAAAGATGCAAGACCCGGTGATGTTGTACAGCTTTCGTTTTCAGACGGAAACACATTTAATCATTCACCTGTAATTGTGCAAATAAATAATCCTGTATCATACAATAATATACTGGTAGCAGCACATACTGATGATCAGGATTATTACCCTTTGACAGGATATGTGTGGAAAAAGATAAGGTTTATCCATATTTTAGGTGTTAAAAAATGGCAATGAAATACACTGAGGAAATCATGGCACAGCTAAACCTGCAGGTTGGCAGCTTTCATCGGTGATTTCACTTGCCAACTCAAGGTCAAGCAAAAGGACTGCTTTTTCTCCGATCTTTGCTACACCTGTAATGTACTTCTTGTTAAGTGCCTTAATGGTCTCAGGGGGGCTTTCGATATCTTTATCATCAATTCGTATAATTTCATTTACCACATCAATTATAAAACCTACTGCAAGACTTTCGGAGTTGAGCAAAACTATTTTTGTATGTTCGTCACTTTCTTTTGCAGCAAGGTTGAATTTTTTTCTCAAGTTTAAAATTGTGTATATTTTCCCTCTAAGGTTTATAAGACCCTGGACAAAACTTGGAGAATTGGGTATCTTAAATATCTCCATCGGAGTAATTATTTCCTTAACCTGTTCGATATTTATACCGAACATTTCATCATCTACTTTAAAAATCACTATTTGCTGGTTAGCCATATCATTACCTCCCGTAAAATGGCTTAGTCCTTATTAATATATATATCGGAAACTCACAATGAATTATTTATATATATTAAGCATCGGCTTTTGTAATTTTTTTTGAAAAGCAAAAAACTTCACATCCTTGTGAAGTTTGATTTCTAAAGTATTTGTATTTAAATTTCCAATTATGTTCTGTAGCTTCCGTTGATCTTAACATAATCATATGAGAAATCACAAGTCCAGATTCTATCTGAGAACTGACCTTTTTTAAGATTTATATTAATCTTTATTTCTTTTTCCTTAAGTATTTTTTTGGCTGCATCTTCATCAAATTCCAATGCACAGCCATTTCGGCATACCATCAAGCCACCTATGGATATATCTACAAGATTGGGGTCGAAATCTGCACCTGAATAACCGACAGCTGTCAGTATTCTTCCCCAGTTGGCATCCTCTCCGAAAATCGCTGTTTTTACAAGAGGTGATTTGGCAACGGCACATACTGCACTATAAGCATCTTCTTCAGATAAGGCACCGTTTACAGATATCTCAACCAATTTTGTTGCACCTTCTCCATCCTTTGCAATTTCTTTTGAAAGGAATGTACAAACATATTCAACTCCCTTTTTAAATGTTTCAAAATCAACATTTTCCTTTACAATTCCCGAGTTATTGGCTTCACCGTTTGCTAAAGCTATAACCATGTCACAAACGCTTGTATCTCCATCAACAGATACTCTATTGAATGTTTTTTTGACTGCTTCCTTTAATGCTTTATCGAGGAGACCGCGGGATATATTGGCATCAGTGGTTATGACACCTATCATTGTAGCCATATTGGGATGAATCATTCCCGATCCTTTTGCCATGCCGCCTATTATTACCTTTGCATCCTGTATTTCAATCTCTACAGCTATTTCTTTTGGTCTTAAGTCTGTAGTCATTATTGCTTCTTCAGCATCGTGACCGCCGTCTTCCGAAAGCTTTTGAACTGCTAATCGGATACCTGCACGAACGGAGGGCATATTTAGGGGAACTCCTATTACACCAGTAGAACCTACAAGTATTTCTTCAGGTTCGCATTGTAGAAGGTTTGCAGTAAGTGTTGCCATTTCAACAGCATCCTTATATCCCTGCTCACCGATACATGCATTAGCATTACCGCTATTTATGACCACTGCTCTGGAGTAACCGCTTTTTATATGCTCCATTGTGACCTGGAGAGAATGTCCTTTTACTTTGTTTGTTGTAAAAACGCCTGCAGCAACTGCAGTATCTATTGAGGAAATAATTGCTATGTCTTTTTTGCCGTTCTTCTTTATACCACAAGATTCTCCGGCAGCTAAAAATCCTTTAGGGGAAGTAACCCCACCTTCAAAAATCGTATTCAATATGTTCACCTCAAGTTATATTTGTTTTGAATATTTAAATTATACAGTATGCACTATTTTTATTCAATAAAATTAAGGTTGTTTTTCAATAAAAATGCATAAAAATGGTAAAATAAAAAATATCCTCATTTGTGTATGAGGATATCATAATAAACGGCTTAGGAAATTCAATTCAAGGGGAATTGAGAATTGAAGCTTCCACCTGCCATTTCACTAAGGAGTCTTTTTATAATCGATGTAAGTATGTAATTATCTTCAATTAATCTATCAATGTCAATGTGTGATCTGGGAGATATTTCCCGGGAAAAAATGTTGTCATATGTCATAATATTATGACATGATTCCTGAGCTATATGGCGATATGAAGCCATAGGCACATTTGATTCGCTGCCGACTTTTATGGGCATGTTCTTGCATTTGCCTTTTGCCTTTTCCTTATTTGAAGAATACATGTCATTATTTTTTGCTTGTTCAAGCCATATCATGCTTATAATATATTCCGGATAGTTGTCGTCGGTCAAAGTAGGTAAATTATTGTCATATCCCCAATATTCGGTCTGTGTCAATTGCTGAAGTGCATTAGCTATTTCCTTGGCTTTACTTGTTTTTCTTATTGCCTTTACCGGTTCATCATTTTCCTTTATAAAAAGATTTTCTTTTATTACTTTTTCTATAAGAAGTGCTATTTCATCGTCAAATAACCTATACCGCATCCTATAATTTTGGAGTTTCAGACTGAAGGTTGAATTATTAACTCCTATCACTTTTGCTGCAAAGGATTTTTTTACATTTAATGTATCCAATACTGTTGTAAGAATATTTCTGTTCATATATAACCCCCCTTAAAACATTCTATTTATGAGTTTTGACATTTTAATCAAAGTAAAATAAAATATTTGTATGAATTTGTTGATTGCATCAATAAGATTAATTTTTATTCAATCTCCTCATTATATAAACTACTACTTTTTAAAAAGAAGTAAAATAGGAAAATGAGCATGAGGAAATTGCCGAGGTTTTTACCGAAGTTTTTGCCGAGGTTTTTACCGATGTTTTTTGGCTGAAGTTATTCGTTTTTTATTAATGTTTTATAGGTGGTATTCATGAATGTTTTTGGAAGGGTTCTCGCAGATATGATAGATGCACTGTTTTATAGCGGTGCCGAATTTACAAGAAAGCTTGTGATAAGTCAGGATACTCTGGATAATTGGAAAAAAGGGAAATATATGCCGAGCGATAATATCAATTCAAAAAGATGTACTATTAATGATATATCAAAGCATATAAACGATAGATATTGCAAGCTTTTAAATAACGGAACGATAAAATCCGACGTTATACTTGATATAATGATTAAATCGGGTTTGCCACAGCAGGCTAAGGATAGGCTATATCAATATGTGGGGAGTAATGACTTTCCCGGAAGAGTCATCTATGCAGCATATGAATATGAAAAGATAAGAAATGAGGATGATTTTACCGTTACAATGGAATTTGATGCCGGCATGTACCCTTACCTCGAAAGAAAATCAATGCATGGCAGCGAAACCAATGAAAATGATTATATCGAAAAAATAATAATTGACAAAAGAAACTTTATTATAGGCAGGAAAAATAAGGCTGCAGATTATGTATGTTGTAACAATTTTGTAAGTAAGAGCCATGCTGAGATCATATCCAGAGACGGCAGATATTTTGTTAAGGATCTGGGATCTACCAACGGTACTTTTGTAAATGGCAAAAGGATCGAAAAGCTTCTGGATATAGAAATTAAAAATAATGATAAAATTAAATTTGCCGACTGGGAATATACATTTAAAATACCTGAGGGTTAATTGTATATAAAGGTTTAATTCTGGCTATATGATATTTTCCATATTATATAGCCTTTTTTATCTGTAACAAAAATATTCCCTTGTTTGTCAACGGCAAAATCGCTGGCATCTTTGAATATTGCATAATAACCGGGATATACATTATTTGGGTCAATATCCCAATTATTGTATTTTGAGTTTTTGCTCGGCTGGCCTGCTATGGACTCAACATCCGATACATCTCCATTTTTGTCTAGAGAAATTCTTCTTATTATATTCTTATCGAGAACATAAAGGTTATTTCCTTCTGCCTTTATCCTCTCAGGAGAAAAAAATCTGCAGTTTATTCCGTCTATAAAATGCTTTTCTTTTTCGTTTCCGGCAAACAATATGAAATTTTGAGAATCTTTGTCCAATTTATATATGGAGCCGTTTTCTTTGGAACTGACAAACAAATTATCATTTCGGTCGAGTGCAATACTGTCTATGAAGCCCGGCAGTTCCTTGATTTTTTTATTCTCCATTGTTTTTGTATTCAAGTACACAATTGATGTGATCTCTTCATCAAAGCTTATGAATTCATGCTCAAGAAGATAAATATTATCCTCACTGTCAAATGTAAAATCCTCAATTACTTTTAATATGCCGCTTTTTTTATAAATAAAATCTGCTGCTCCGTTTTTAATTCTGCATATACCGTAAACCATTTCCTGTTTTTCATTCTCATATGGCTCAAATGAAAAATAGATGGTACCGTTTGATGATACTCTTGTAATTTCAGCATTAGTATTAAGCTCAATTGTTTTTACGTTGTTTTTATCAATAAGCCTGAGCTTCCCGTTATCGGTAATTGTAATGTTTCCGTCAGGTGTTAAAGATATACTGTTTGGATCGGATATAATTGCTTTTTTTAGAGCACCATCCGTTATATCACCGTTTATATCGGTATGATTTCCGTTGCCTGCAAAGGAAGAAACCTGATAGTTCTTTAAATATTTTAGGTTTATATCCACCTTATTGACTTCATCGACAGCACTATTGACAAGAACTTTCATTTTTAACATTTTATCCTCGTAAGAACCTTCTAAGTCGGCAGTTCCTTCACCTGCTGCATATACGCGATCGTTATTTACTACTGCAACATTTTGGTTCGAAGATTTCCATTTAATATCATTACCCCTGACTGGAGCTGTTGAACCGTCTGCATATGTCTTTTTAACCTTAATGGCTCTTTCCTGATTTGGGGAAAGTGCAAGAATTTCTGGAGAAAGATCCAATATTGCCGATTTCTCTTTTATAATGCCCGATAAACCTAGACAGACCATGGAAAGTGATATTATTGACATTAAAATGCTTAGAGATATGATTATTCTGTTTTTTATCTTGTGTTCCAAACTATAAATTTTTAAGAGTTTTATGTTGCATAAATCGTTTTTCAGCTCATCAATGCTCTGATACCTTTCATAAAGGTTTTTCTTTATGCATTTTAAAATTATGTAATCCATCTGGGGAGATATGTTTTTATTGTATTCTAAAAGGCTTGTTTCCTCAAATTTAGGAAGAACACCCGTCAGCAAATGATGGAGAGTTACTCCAAGGCTGTAGATGTCTGTTCTGTTATCTGTTGCACCTTCAGCAGTTAATTGTTCGGGCGCTGCATAATACGGGGTACCTGCAATTATTGTATCTTTTGTGTTTTGCCCTTTATACTCTCTGGCGATTCCAAAGTCTACAATAACCGCCTTATTATCTGTCGTAATTATTATATTATGGGGCTTCATATCCCGGTATATAATGGGATATGGCTTCATATTGTGCAGGTATGAAAGTGCATCACAAAGCTGCTTGGCCCATTCAATTACAGTTTCTTCATCAAAGCTTCCTTTTTCCTTGAGCAACTTATCAAGAGGCGTCCCTTCAATATAGCTTTCTACCAAGTAAAATCCGCTGTCATCCTCAATGACATCAACAATTTTAGGAAGACTGACATGATTAAGCTTCTTTAGTATGTCTATTTCCGCAAGGAGCTTGATCTTGGTGTTCTTTTTGTAAATGTACTTAACAGCCCATAAATTGCCAAGCTCAATATTCTTGCACAGATAGACTTTACCTGTTGCACCCTGACCGAGGAGTTTTTCAATTTTATATTTTCCCTTAAGTATTTCACCTGCTTCAATCATTGTAAATTCTCCTATTCATCTCCGGAATTGTCAATGTTCATAGTAAAATCATCATCGTCATCATCGAAAGTTGAGCTTTCTTCCTTTTTATCAGGTTCGGGTTTCTTTTTTGTGCTGGGGATATGTTTATAGGCAATGGCTTTATTGGATTTTATGTAGAAGTATACAAGTATTGCATTTAATATGAGTGTACCGATACCTATAGATATATATACATAGTGTATGCCCAAAACCAACACCTCCATTTACAAAAAAGATTATTTATATTGATTTAATTCTATCAATAAATATTAGTGTTTATCAATATATTAAACGGTTTATACAAACATCATATAAAACACATACAAAGAATTCTGTACTATACTAAGAGTAGTTAAAGATACATAATTAAAATAGAGCAGTTAAGCAACATAATTAACATACCTTGATAGAGTAAACTTTATTTTATTTATTACATAGGGGAGTAATTCGGATTAAATAATAACTATTAATTGATATTGCTCTAACTATTTGTGAAAACTCTCACTGGGCCCTGTCCCTTGTTAACTATTGTGGTATAAAAAATTTCTATTAGAGTATTTTGGGGAGACTTTTAAAGAAAGATTAGATTATCACATATTATCACCCGGTGGGAGTTTGGCAAATAGTTGTACAATGCATTTTTAAAGCCTTTTAAACAAAAAGTAAAAAAGTGCCTTGACAGTATAGTTTGATTGTTATATCATTATTCAATAAAATAATGATATAAACAATGATTAAGAGGAGTAGTCGGTATAAGCCCTAAGAGAGGAAAGGTCAGCGGCTGAGAGCCTTACCGGGATATGATCGATGAAGGTAGCTTATGAGTTTGGTAATCGAAAGCGAGGTGTATCGTGAGTAGATTATTACGGTGGCGGACCGTTATTCCGCGAAAGTGCTCTTTAAGAGAATTATGGTGGTACCGCGGAAATATGCCTTTCGTCCATTGCTTGGATGAAGGGCTTTTGTTATTTTAAAACATTTTTATCATTAAATATTTTTATAGGGGATGATTGATTGAATTATATTGATATTACAGCATTTCTTTTTATTGTAATTGGGGCCATAACAGCATATGGTTCTAAACTTATTGTAAAGAAGTTTGAGCTTAACAGGAGAATGACTTGCGATTTTGAAAATGAAATGAGCAGTGAAAAACTGGAAGAATACCTGTTTAATAAAGCGGTTTTTAGGTGCAAGCTACTAGGGATGGTTATAGCATTGCCGGGATTTATAATGATTTTATTCTTAAGAGGATGAGTAAATCGGCGAAGATTGTTTTACAAAACAAATAAATATTAATATTAAAAATTAACTAAAGTTAATAATTGATTAAATTTAAGAATTAATAAATAGGAGAGGCAGGGCGATTATTATGGAAGAAAACAAGAATCTTGAAAAAACATATGACCCTAAGCAGGTTGAAGAAAGACTATATAAGAAATGGATGGATAATGACTATTT
This sequence comes from Pseudobacteroides sp., assembly GCA_035370245.1. GTDB lineage: Bacteria > Bacillota > Clostridia > Acetivibrionales > DSM-2933 > Pseudobacteroides. The sequence continues at coordinate 32,566 of DAOOVO010000023.1, read as the reverse complement.
TCATGCAGTAATAGATAAAGAAAAGGAGCCATACACCATTGTTATACCTCCGCCTAACATTACAGGTCAGCTTCATATGGGGCATGCTCTTGACAACACACTTCAGGATATACTTATAAGGTGGAAGAGAATGCAGGATTACTGCACATTGTGGCTTCCCGGCACAGACCATGCAAGTATAGCTACCGAGGCTAAAATTGTTGAGGCTATGGCTAAAGAAGGAATTACAAAGGAAGCAATCGGTCGTGAGAAGTTTTTAGAACGAGCATGGGAATGGAAAAAACTCTATGGCGGCAGGATTGTTGAACAGCTTAAAAAACTAGGCAGCTCTTGCGACTGGAAAAGAGAAAGATTTACAATGGATGAGGGTCTTTCAGAAGCTGTTAAGGAAGTGTTTATAAGACTTTATAACAAAAAGCTTATTTACAGGGGAGAAAGAATAATTAACTGGTGCCCTAAGTGCAATACATCCATATCTGACGCAGAGGTTGAATATGAAGAAAAGGAAGGAAGCTTCTGGCATATTAAATATCCCGTTAAGGACAGCAATGAGTATATAGTTGTTGCAACAACAAGACCTGAGACAATGCTTGGTGATACAGCAGTTGCTGTTAATCCTGAAGATGAAAGATATAAGCACCTTTTGGGCAAAACGGTTATACTGCCCCTTATGAACAGAGAAATACCCATTATTGCCGACAGCTATGTTGACAAGGAATTTGGAACGGGTGCCGTTAAAATAACTCCGGCTCATGATCCAAATGACTTTGAGGTTGGATTGAGACATAATCTTCCACAGATAAAGGTTATGAACGATGATGCAACCATGAATGAAAATGCGAGACAATACCAGGGAATGGACAGATATGAAGCGAGAAAGCAGATAATTGAGGATCTTAAGAATATGGATCTGCTTCTTAAAATACAGCCTCATAACCACAATGTGGGAACATGTTACAGATGCAGCACCGTTATCGAACCTATGATATCAAAACAGTGGTTTGTTCATATGAAGCCTTTGGCCGAGCCTGCCATAGAAGCGGTTAGAAACGGTACAATCAAGTTTGTACCTGAGAGATTTGCCAAAATATATTTCAACTGGATGGAAAACATTCAGGATTGGTGTATTTCGAGACAGCTGTGGTGGGGACACAGAATTCCTGCTTATTACTGCCAAAATTGCGGTAAGCTGGTTGTAGCGGCTCAAATGCCGGATGTATGTCCTGACTGCGGTGCTACAAAATTTGAACAGGATCCTGATACTCTCGATACATGGTTCAGTTCTGCACTATGGCCTTTTTCAACATTAGGATGGCCTAAGGATACAGAAGACCTCAAATATTTCTATCCTACAAGTGTACTTGTTACGGGATACGATATAATATTCTTCTGGGTTGCAAGAATGATTTTCTCAGGCCTTGAGCAAATGGGAAAAGAGCCGTTTAAATATGTATTCATCCATGGTATTGTTAGGGATGAACTTGGCCGCAAGATGAGTAAATCCCTTGGCAACGGTATTGATCCGCTGGAGGTTATTGAAAAGTACGGTACTGATGCATTGAGGTTTGCACTTACAATAGGCGTATCTCCGGGAAGTGATTTGAGATTCTCAGATAAGAAGGTTGAATCCAGCAGGAATTTTACAAATAAGGTATGGAATGCATCAAGGTTTGTTCTTATGAACTTTGACGAAAATATCGATTTCTCCAAGGTATCTGAAGAAAAGTTTACCGTTGCGGATAAGTGGATACTTACAAGAATAAACAATCTTGCCAAAGAAATTACCGAAAACATGGAGAAATTCGAAGTGGGAATTGCACTCCAAAAGGTTTATGAGTTTATATGGGAAGAATTCTGCGACTGGTATATAGAATTGGTAAAACCAAGGCTTTACGATAAAGAGCATGAATCCAGGCTGGAAGCACAATATGTTTTAAACTATACACTTGGCAATGCATTGAAGCTTTTACATCCTTTTATGCCTTTTATAACAGAAGAGATATACTGCCATCTCATAAACGATGATGAGAGCATAATGATATCAAAATGGCCTGAATATGTTGAAAAATACAATTATTCGGAAGATGAAGCAAAAATGCAGCTTATAATGGAAGCTGTACGCAGTGTAAGAAATATCAGGGCAGAAATGAATGTTCCTCCGTCAAGAAAGGCAAAAATAATTTTTGTAGCTTCAGGGGATAAGGAGCTTGGCATACTTGAAGAAGGAAAAACATACTTCGAGAAGCTTGCCAGTGCATCAGAAGTTGTTGTTCAGCGGGATAAAGAAGGTATTCCGGAAGATGCGGTATCCTCAGTTATTGCTGGAGCAGAGATATTCATTCCGCTAGATGCCCTTATAGATATTGAAAAAGAAATTGAAAGACTTCAAAAGGAAAAATCCAACCTTGAGAAAGAATTGGAAAGGGTTAAAGGAAAGCTGTCAAATCAAGGTTTTGTTTCAAAAGCACCTGCTAAGGTTATAGAAGAAGAAAAGTCCAAGCTAATGAAATATCAAGAAATGTACGATAAAGTTGTAGAAAGGCTTAAAGCATTAAGCAAATAAAATAACTTAGGGGCGTTAATATATGTTAAGGAAATTTGGTGAACTGGTTTTAAAATTCAGATGGGTTTTTATAGTATTTTGGGTCGTATTTGTGTTGGTTGTACAACTTTTTGCACCTTCTCTTTCAAAGATTGCAAGCAGCAATCAGGAGAGTTTTTTACCTAAAGACAGTGACCCCATTAAAGCCAATAAGCTTTATAATGAATTGTTTCCCGATGAGGGAGGTAAATGCAGCCTTACCCTTGTGTTTGAGAATAAAGGGGGCTTGTCGGATCAGGATAAGCAATATATGTTAAGCCTTGAAGATTATTTTAAAAAGAATGAAGAAGAATTCAAGATTTCCCGTATAGTATCTCCTGCATCTAAAAAAGAGTATGAAAGCATTATGTACAGCAAGGATAATATGGCGGCTTTAATGCTCATAAATCTTGATGTTGAGATGTATACCGAGGAATCAAATGAGCTTATATCATCCATCAGGGATGGGCTTAAAAATAATGCTGACGGAAAAATTAAGGATATGCCGGGTCATCCCGATGATCTTTCCGTAAGTGTAACTGGTGATGCTGCAATTGTGCAGGAACAGCAACAAATTGTAAATACGAGTATGGAAATTACTACCATAATTACAATAGTGCTTGTTATTGTGGTTCTCTTGCTGATATACAGGTCACCTATTGCACCATTTGTACCCTTATTGACTATCGGGATTTCATTCCTCATATCAAGAGGGGTAGTAGCCTGGCTGGCTGAGCTAGGCCTTAATGTGTCGTCTTTTACCGAGACATTCCTGATTGCTGTTTTATTCGGTGCGGGAACGGATTATTGTCTCCTCATGATAGCACGGTTCAGAGAGGAGATATCACAGGGAAAGGAAAAAATGGAAGCTTTAAGGCATTCCATTCCCGGTACGGGAGAGGCAATAATTTCAAGTGCAGGTACTGTAATGATAGGTTTTTCAATGATGTTCTTTGCTGATTTCGGACTTTATAAGACTACCGGTCCAAGCGTGGCAATAGGGGTGGCAATAACATTGATTGCGGTAATGACACTTACACCTTCTATTGTCTCAGTCCTTGGCGAGAAAATATTTTGGCCTGCACACCCCTCTAAAGTACCGGAAGTTAAAAAACAGAGCAATTTTTGGTACAAGCTTTCAATCATGGTTACAGGAAAACCGGGCAGGTTTATTATAGTATGCCTATTGGTATTTACACCTTTTATTGTTTCTGTTAAATTTTTGGACCGTTCTTTTGACCAGCTCAATGAAATGCCTGCCTCAGCGGATTGCGTTAAAGGTTTTAACGTTATGAGCGAGCATTTTGGTCAGGGGGATATACTTCCTGTAAAGGTAGTTATAAAGACTGACAAAAACTTGTGGGATAACAGGTCACTTCAGGTGATTGAGGAGATTTCAAACAACTTGTCTAAAATCGATAATGTAGCTAAGGTTCGTTCGGCTACAAGGCCTGATGGCAACAAGAGAAACGAGCTTACCGTATCATATTTTTTAAATAGCGTGTCAGAAGCAATGGATTTTGGGGATTCCGACGATACAAAAAATAACCTGGAAAAGTTGAAAGACATTGATAATTTAACAAAAGATATATCCGAAGGAGGTGACTTTGGAAAGCTTGTTGACGCTACGGGACAAACCATACAGGGTATATCTCATATTAATGACGGCCTTGACAGCTTGGGAGAAGGCACTAATGGTGCTGCAAACGGACTTTCAAGTATAAGCGGAGGTCTTACAAAACTGACTTCAGGAGTAGATGATACACTTCAGGGCTTAGAAAAGGTAAATTCTGCTTTAGGAACTGCTGCAAAAAGCCTTGAAGGAATGGCTAAGGATAAACCGGAAATTCTGCAGGATATTAACTATCAGACTGCTCTAGGAACTGTTAAGGGCATTTCCGACAACATGGGTAAAATATCGACAGGACTTAAAGATATTAAAAAGGGAATGTCGGATTCCAATACAGGGATATCATCAGCTAAGGATGGACTTTCAAAGGTAAGTGCGGGGCTAAATAAATCATCGTCAGCTCTCAATGAGGTTATGGTTGCATTAGAGCAAATAAGGGATGGGCAGAAGATGGCACAGGAAGAGTTAACTAACGCCATGAACAGCTTGAAAGATGCATTTTCCGGCTTAAGCAACAGTAAGGTGGATATTAATGAGCTAATACAAGGCTTGGAAAAAATAAAGCTGTATGCCGATGAATATTACGCTTCACACAAGGATAGCGACAACACATTTTTCATACCTTCCAATGCGGAAGAAATGGAGCCGGCATTCAAGGATTTGAAAAATGCTATGAATCAGTATATATCTAAGGATTCAAAGGGTATGGTAATTGATGTTGTATTGTCTATTCCTCCTTATAAGATAGAGGCATTGGATACATCCAAGGTTATAAAAAGAGTTGCAGAAGAGACATTGAAAAAATCCTATCTGGACGGTTCTGAAATACATGTAGGAGGAATATCTGCAACATTTGACAATGTCAGAGATATTACTGCAGATGATTTTTTGAAGCTTTTCATCATTGTGTTGATTGGGATATTTATTGTGCTGTGCCTGCTTTTAAGAAGCGTAGTTGCACCCATATATCTTCTGCTTACAATTGTTATAAGCTATGCAACAACAATGGGTATAAGCTATGTTGTATTTCAGCTTATCTTAGGCTATGAAGGCCTCTGCTGGTCAACTACATTCTTTGCATTCTGTCTCCTTGTCGCTCTTGGTGTGGACTATAACATATTCCTGATATCAAGGGTGAAGGAAGAGTATAAGCCCGGAGATATGACTGGCGGAACAGCAAGAGCTCTAGCTTCAACAGGCGGAATAATTACATCCTGCGGTATTATTATGGCGGGTACATTTGGAGCACTGTTGGCTTCTCCTATAAAGCCTCTGTTTGAAATAGGTTTTGCAGCGGTAATAGGACTTCTTATGGACACATTTATTGTAAGAACCATTCTTGTGCCTGCAATAGCTGTTAAGGTGGGAGAGCTAAATTGGTGGCCCGGAAGAAAGGTAAAGGTAGTGGCAAAAGAAGAATGAGCGGAATAAGTATTGATTAATATAAAAATAAAAAATGAAAAAAATATCATCCAAAACTTTATTTAATTATAAAAAGTATGGTAAACTTATTTTAATTATTTAAAAGTTGGGTGATGTCTATGAACTATGGTTTTGTGAAAGTTGCAGCTGCAGTTCCGGAACTGAAAGTTGCCGACTGTGAATTTAATTCAGGAAAAATAGTAGAGCTCATTAAAAAGGCTGATAAAGAGGATTGTCAGATAGTACTTTTTCCTGAGCTCTCTATTACTGCATATACATGTGGAGATTTATTCCATCAGGAAGCTTTATTGGATCAGTCTATCACTTGTTTGAACAAAATTTTGAAGGATACAAGGAAAACTGATATTGTAGCAATTTTAGGGTTGCCTGTTAAAATTGACTCACAGTTGTTTAACACGGGAGTGGTTATACAGTCCGGAGAGATACTTGGGGTGGTTCCCAAAACATATATACCCGGATATAAGGAATTCTACGAGGAACGCTGGTTTGCATCGGGTGTAAAGGCATTAAGCGATTCTGTAGATATATGCGGCAAAAATGTTCCGTTTGGAGTGGACCTTTTATTTGAAGCAGTGAACTTTAAGGGTGCATGTTTTGGAGTGGAGATATGTGAAGACCTGTGGGTTCCTGTCCCTCCAAGTTCATATCAAGCAATGCTTGGAGCAACAATTCTTTTCAATCTCTCAGCCAGCAATGAGATAATAGGAAAAAGCGAATACAGGAGAGAGCTTGTAAAGCAGCAGTCTGCAAAGTGCATAGCCGGCTATGTATATGCATCAAGCGGTGTTTATGAATCAACAACGGATGTTGTTTTTGGAGGACATGCTATTATTGCCGAGAACGGAGGAATACTTTCAGAAAATGAAAGATTTTCAATGAAAGACCAGCTCCTGTATTGTGAAATAGACGTGGCAAGATTAAACAATGACAGAATGAAAAACACAAGCTTTATGGAAGCTACTATTAAAAGTAAAGCAAGGAAAATAGGATTTACCATCAAAGAGGTCAAACTAAACGATTTGTGCAGGTATGTTGATCCTCATCCGTTTGTTCCTTCCGACACCGGCAGTCTTGATAAAAGGTGCAAAGAGATATTTGCAATACAGACAACGGGACTTGCAAAAAGGCTTCTTCATACCGGTATGAAGAATGCGGTCATAGGAATATCGGGTGGACTTGATTCAACTCTTGCTTTGCTGGTTACATGGAAAACATTTGACATGCTGGGGATTCCGGCAGAGAATATTCATGCCATTACAATGCCGGGATTTGGTACGACTGATGAAACTTATTACAATGCATTGGAATTGATGAAGTCTTTGAATGTATCAATAAGGGAAGTGGATATTAAGCCGGCATGTATTCAACATTTTAAGGATATAGGTCATGATATGGCAGTTCATGATGTCACATATGAGAATGTACAAGCAAGGGAACGTACCCAGATACTCATGGACATTTCCAACAAGATTAACGGTGTTGTTATTGGCACAGGGGATTTGTCGGAATTGGCTTTGGGTTGGTGCACATATAACGGTGACCACATGTCCATGTATTCTGTAAACTGCAGTATACCCAAGACACTTGTTAAATTCCTGGTAGAATGGGTTGCAGATAATATGTCGCATGAGAATACAAGAAATGTCCTTAAAAAGATACTCGATACCCCCATAAGTCCGGAATTGCTGCCACCTGACGAAAAAGGGAAAATAAATCAGAAAACGGAAGATATAATAGGGCCCTATGAACTGCATGATTTCTTCCTCTATCACATGATAAGGTATGGTGCATCTCCCGATAAGATCCGATTTTTATGCAGAAAGGCTTTTAACGGAAAATATGATGACGAAGTGATTGTAAAGTGGTTAAAAACATTTTTAAGAAGGTTCTTTGCACAGCAGTTCAAGCGGTCATGTTTGCCTGACGGACCTAAGGTTGGTACAATCAGTTTGTCGCCAAGGGGAGACTGGCGTATGCCAAGCGATGCACAAGCTACTGTGTGGATTAATGATATTGGTTAAAAAAGCATAACTGATAAAAAAATAAACAAACAGTATGCCCTAATATATTGCTTTAGGGTAAACTGTTTGTTTTATTATTTATTGATGTTTATTAACCGCAATCCCTGTACTTGGTATCCATTAAATTTATATCGCTGTACGGTGATTTAGCTTCTCTAGGATTATTTTTCTGTGATTTCTTTTCAACGCTTATTCTTATTACACATAAATAGCGAAGAAAAAGTATGGTTGAAATAATCCCTGCAACAAATCCGATGAAAATTCCTTCAATAAAGGCCAGTAACATTTTTTTCACCTTTTATCTTAAGTATAAAGTATTTTTATCTTTATAGGGAATTACCATAATTATTTTAACATTATTCTACAAAAAGGGGAATACTTCCAGTGTAAGTTTTTTATAAAATTTGTATAAATTTTGTATTAATTATGACATGGATGAGCTCCTTTTCAATATAAAGATTGAATTTCTAAATTCAATTTTTTTCATCAATTATTCAATTATTTTCAAACCGTTTTTTGGAATTTCTTTTATACTTATAATTGCGATGTGCACACGAACTATAATTCATATTAAAGGAGGATGAAAAATTCATGAAAAAAATTGTTTCAACATTTATTGTTTCAACATTAGTAGCATCTAATTTATTAGTTTTTCCGGTTTCTGAAGCCTCAGGCGATCAACCGGAATCGGGTGTGGAAATCGAAAAAGTACTTATCAACGATAGGCATGAATTGCCTACATATTTGAAGGGAAGACTAAGCCTTCCGTCAAAGAATGCTCCGGAGGATATAGTAAAAGATTATATGAATAAAAGTTCCGGAGTCACAAATAGCTGTAAAATTGAAAAGAAATTTGTAAATGAACAAGGTGAAACAGTAGTAAAAGCACAGCAGATGTACAAAGGAATCAAAATCAGAGGTGCATCACAGTCGTATATAATCGGAAAGGATGGGGTAATTGAGACTATATCGGGACTCAATATTCCAAAGGTTAAAAATTTAATTAAAGAAGACATCAAGTTGTCTGAAAAAGACGCAAAAGAAGTAGTAAAAAAAGATCTTGGAAGAGAATTTAAAGCATCAGACACCGTATCGGTTGAAAAAATAATCGTACCTGATAATAATGTACTCAAATATGCCTTCAGTGTTAGAGCAAGTTTTGTAGTATCTGTAGTTGAATCATGGGAATATATTGTTGATGCAAGTTCCGGAAAAGTTTTAGAAAAAATAGATCTTTTGATGTATAAAAATGAAAAATTGACTGGAACAGGGTACTTTAATGACATAAAGGAGCTTAACGGATATAGCGGAACAATTCCTGATGTCAATATAACTCCTAAGTATACTTATTCACTAGCTGATTTATCCAGACAAGCACCGGATGGAGCTGCAACAAGACCTTTTAAGATACTAACTTACAATTTTAATCCGCCTGTCGATGTGGAAGGAGCTATCGCGGATGATATCAATAAGTATAGAGAGATATCTTCCGATCCGGATAAAAACTTTAATGACAGGGAGCAGTCTCATTCGGTTGATGCACATTATAATGCAGGTATTGTATATGAATATTATAAGGATAAATTCGGCAGATACAGCTTTGACAACGAGGGTGCAGATATTGACATTACCTGTCATGCACTCTTTAGAGACCGAAATGGTAATCTTACGCCTAGTAATGCATGTTATGATACAGGTTCAAAGAAGTTTTATTTTGGAGATGGCGACGGAACAGAATTTGGTTCTTTTGCTGCAGACCCGGAAACATTGGGCCATGAGTTCACACATGCTGTAATTGATAGTGAAAGCGGGCTTGAATATTGCTATCAGGCAGGTGCTATAAGCGAAGGTCTGGCAGATTTTTTTGGTGAAGTTATTGAGGCTTATGCAAAAAATGGACAACCGGATTGGAAAAAGATGGGCCTAGTGACGACTCCCGGAACACCGGATGATGCATACTTGGATTATAAAAATCCTGAGAAAAGTGCGAATTCCAGTGGTGAAACTTTCCCGGGACATATGAATGAAATATATAAAGGCAATGGCGATAACATGGGGGTTCATATAAATGCAGCTATTTTAACAAAAGCATTATCACTAATGAGTGATGGTGGAACCTACCATAATGTAAATGTTAATGCAATAGGTATTGATAAAGTTGCAACAGTTATGTACAAAGTAATTACAGAATATCTTACTACATTTACTAATTTTTCAGAGCTTGCTGAAGCTTCAGTTGATACTGCGGGGAAAATTTATGGAGAAAATAGTATAGAACAGAAATCAATCAGAGCAGGTTTTCAGGCAGTTGGAATAATAAATGGGGTGTCCCAGTGGAGCAGGATAAGCAAGTCACCGTTTGAAGTGATTCCCGATTCATTTAACATATGTCAGTTAGGCAGCAAGGTGTATGTACAAGTTGGAATGACTACGGATTTTATGGGTAGTTCAAGTGAGTTCTGGGAATATGATATAGTAACCAATCAATGGAATAAAAAGGCTGATGTAATTACACCAAGGATAATGGGAAGAATGGTTGCTGTTAACAACAAGGTTTACGCGTTTTATGGAGTAGGAGGAGATTTTTCTACTAAGTTGACAAGCGTCGATGAATATGATCCTCAGTCAAATAAATGGAGAACTGTATCCAATGTACCCAATTATAGGGATGGTGCCGGTACAGCTGTATATAACAACAAGGTATATATTGTGGGAGGAAGGGATCGAAGCTATAAATATGTTTCTACGATGGATGTATATGATCCTATAAATAACAGCTGGACCACAGGTTTGTCAGGATTGACTGCAAGAGATCTTGTAGTTATCCCAATTTCTGTAAATGGTGTTTCCAAACTCTATGCATTTTTCGGAGAAGATAACTCTGGAAAATTAAATAAAATCATGGCTTATGATTTTAATAAAAAAGTTTGGAAAACTGTTGGAACTAGCCCAATAACAATTAGGAGGCCGGCAGTTGCTCAATATAAAGGGAAAATTCATTTTGTCGGTGGAGGTAAAGAGTTAGATGGTCTTATTCCTTTCAACTCTTCGGCAAATGGAGCAACACTCATTTATGATCCTGTAACCGGTTCATGGGATACCAAAAACATTCCCGGACTTCCAGGTGTATTAGGAATTTGCCCCGTATATAATGATAGATTATATTTTATGGGAACAGCAAATCTAACAATATTTAATGGCGGGCCTATAATGGTAGAGTCATATGACCCCCTTAGAATAAATGCATTTGATAACAATAATTCAGTTGTAGTACAATGGAGCAAATTTGATGATACAACAAACAGCAAATTATATATTGATAATCAGACTATGTACAATGGCAACCAAACAGGATATGTATACAACAATTTCTTAAATTCTAACGGAATACACACAATGACAGTTACACAAAATCATCCGATTTATGGATCAATATCGAGCAAGCCTTTATCCGGTGCTTACATAAAGATTGGTGATATTAATTATGATAATGAAGTTTCATCTATTGACTTTGCATATCTTAAGAAGCAATTACTTAACGAAAACACATTGACTGCTTTGCAGAAGGTAGCTGCAGATCTCAATGAAGACGGTAGTGTAAACAGCATTGACTTTGCAATACTAAAGGTATATTTGTTGAATAGTTCTTCGAACTGCGATATTGGAGGAATAAGATATATACTTTTTGGTGATGTGAATTTTGATGGTAAAATTGATTCTCAAGACATATCGGTAATTCAAAATGCATTGTCCGATACAAGTGTATTGACAGTGAAACAGTTTGCAGCGGCTGATGTTGACGGTGATGGCAAAGTAACACAAAATGATATTTCATGTATAAATAATTATATGGTTTCCGATAATTATAAATTTCCGGTAGCAAACTGATATCAAATGGCATTTTGATTTAACACAGGGGATTTGAAAAGGGACTGTTGCAAAACTAAATTAGTTTTGTACCAGTCTCTTTTTGTGTTGACATGATTTGGGTAATGTTGGAAAACGTTATCGCAGAGGTGATGCAATTGGAATACCGTATACGGTTACGATAGATGATGAAACTCTTGACAAGGATACCGTTACAGTTGGAGAACGTGATACTATGCAGCAAACGACAGTAGCAGTTATGGAATTAAAGAGCTATTTATCGGATATTATGGGGAATTAAATATTTTTATTAATTAACTATTGACAGAATGAAGTTTTTGTCTTAATATATCTTTGTGCCTTTTTTGAGGGAACAATGTGGTGGGTGTAGCTCAGTTGGTTAGAGTGCCAGATTGTGGCTCTGGAGGTCATGGGTTCGACTCCCATCATCCACCCCACTTATACATTTATAGAGGTGAGAAGTTGCAATTGTTTATAATCGACTTCACACTTCTTAATATTGGGATGTCGCCAAGCCGGTAAGGCACCAGACTTTGACTCTGGCATTTCGTAGGTTCGAATCCTGCCATCCCAGCCATTAGGGCCATTAGCTCAGTTGGCAGAGCACATGACTTTTAATCATGGTGTCCCGCGTTCGAGTCGCGGATGGCTCATTAAAACTGAAATTCCGGGATTGTATGATCCCGGAATTTTTAAATGTTCGGGAAATATAATTTTATCCGAGAAATTGGATTTTATCGGAGGGGTAGGATATGGCCAATAATAAATATCAGAACAGAATACGTGATGATGTTGATTATAGTAAATATTCCGTTTCAGATCTAATCAAGATTATTGAGTTCAATAAAGTTGGTTTCCCTGAGCCTATATTAAAAAATCTTATAGAAAGAAAAGAAGAAGCAATACCTGTATTGCTCGATACATTAAAGAAGGTTTATGACAATTATAAAAGATATGCTAAAGAGGATGGCTATTTTGGACATATTTATTCCATATATCTTTTAGCACAGTTTAAGGTAAGAGAAGCATATGATTTGTTTGTTGACATGCTGAAGTTACCGGGTGATTTGCCTTTTGAATTGTTTGGCGATTCCCTGTTTGAATCCACAGGAAGGTTGCTTGCTTCATTGTGTGGAAAAGAGTATGAGCCAATAAAGAATATAATAACCGACGGAAATATTAGTGATTTAATAAGAAGCTACGGTGTTCATGCAATTGTGGTGCTTGTTGCACAGGGTACTGTCGACAGGGATGAAGCTATAAAATACTTTAAGGATCTATTGATTTCAGATAGCTGGGATAGAAATGAGGAAGTTGTGGCAGAAGTGGTATCGGCTTGCAATGATTTGTATCCTGCAGAGGTTATTGATGAGATTAGGGCAGTATATGAAAAAGGGCAGGTAGATGAAGCGGTAATTGAGCTTGAAGCAGTTGAAAAGACTTTAAAGAAGAATAAAGACGAAGTTATCGAAGTAACAAGAAATGATATTTTTAACCGCTTTATTGATAATACTATTGAAGAAATGAAGGATTGGAGTTGTTTTTATCCGGACACTAATGAGGTCGGCAATTTGGCTGTATCTGAGAAAGTAGGACCGAATCAGTTGTGTCCTTGCGGAAGCGGGAAAAAATATAAAAAATGCTGTGGATAAAATATTGTTATAATATATTGAGAAAATAAAAGGAGTGTTCCAAACTACTTGAAAGTAGAAATGAAGCACTCCTTTTTATTGTTTCAAGATTTATTCGAAACTTGTGGCTATATCAACAAGGCTTATATCCCTATTTCTCTCCTCAGCCCATTTTATTGACCACTCGTTTTCAAAAAGAAGGGCATGACGATTTTCACTGTCTTCCACAATCATTGTAGAGCTTGTAAGATTGAGCTTTCTTGGGTCAATATTGTTTCCAACTATCCAGCGTGCGTATTTGTACGGAAGGTGCTGTATTTTTATATCCACGCCATACTCGTATTTTAATCTGTATTCAAGAACTTCAAACTGAAGTGCACCGACAGCACCTACGATTAGTGCTTCAATGCCTATATCAATCTGCTTGAATGTTTGGATAGCACCTTCTTCTGAAAGCTGCATTATTCCCTTTTGAAACTGTTTTCTCTTCATTGAGTCGGAAGCAGTAACCCTTGCAAAGTGTTCTGCCGGGAATATGGGTATATTCTCAAACTTTAAGTTGGGATTTCCTTCGCTGAGGGTATCGCCGATATTAAAAATACCGGGATCAAAGAGCCCAATTATATCTCCAGGGTATGCTTCTTCTACTATTGTTCTTTCCTGAGCCATAAATTGGGTAGGCTGTGCAAGTCTTATTTCCTTTTTTGTACGAACATGGCAAACACTCATTCCTTTAGTGAATTTGCCTGAGCAAATTCTAAGGAATGCTATTCTATCCCTGTGAGTAGGATTCATATTTGCCTGAATCTTAAAAATAAAACCTGAGAATTTATCGCTTTCGGGGTCAATATCTCCTATGGAAGACTTTTTAAAGCCAGGCTTCGGTGCAAGCCTTAAGAATTCTTCCAGAAAAGGCTGTACCCCGAAGTTGGTCATTGCACTGCCAAAAAATATTGGAGTCAATTCACCATTCATTATTTTCTTTTTGTCAAACTCGTCTCCTGCAAGATCTAAAAGCTCTATTTCTTCACATAATCTATTGTAATAGTGCTCACCCAAAAGATCGGAGAATATTTTATCGTTAACACTGCCCACTGTAGACGATACGGTTGTTTGACCATGATTGCCTCCGTCAAAAAGCTCTATCTGGGCTTTGCTTCTGTTATACACGCCTTTGAAATCTCCATCGGTGCCTATTGGCCAATTCATTGGGTATGAACGTATTCCAAGGACGTTTTCAATTTCCTCCATCAACTCAAAGGGATCTTTGCTGGCTCTGTCCATTTTGTTAACAAATGTGAAAATGGGTATTCCTCGCATTTTACATACATGGAAAAGTTTTATTGTCTGTGCTTCTACCCCTTTGGCACCATCGATAAGCATTACTGCACTATCGGCTGCAACAAGTGTTCTGTATGTATCTTCACTGAAATCCTGGTGCCCCGGTGTATCGAGTATATTTATACAGTAGTCATTATAAGTGAACTGTAAAACGCTTGATGTTACCGATATACCTCTTTGCTTTTCTATTTCCATCCAGTCTGAGACTGCGTGCTTGTTGGCTTTTCTTGACTTTACAGACCCGGCCAGTCTTATAGCCCCACCATATAGCAATAGTTTTTCTGTCAAAGTCGTCTTACCTGCGTCAGGGTGAGATATTATGGCAAAAGTCTTTCTGCGTGATACTTCATTACTTATAGTTTCTTTTAAATCCGGCATTTTAGAACCTCTTTCAATAATTATTCAATATGACCGCAGAAAAAAGCGGCAGATTAATTTTATAGTAAAATATTATTTCCTGTCAAATTTAAATATATCAGTAGTAATTACTATTTATAAAGCATTTTTAATGTTGTCAACAGCTTCCATATTAAATCTTTCAATAAATCCCCGGGCAAATGCAATAATATCTATGGAAGGGTCAACTATTAGTGGAGTTAGATCCATTCCCAATATGGAGTTTTCTATAGAATCTGCAGAATTGGAGCTATGGAAGGTAGCGTTGGCATGTCTTCTTCCTATTGTGGCTTTATGATATTCTTTATTGCCTGAAATCTGGGAGTTATAGACCTCAATCAGTGCCGATGCTATGTTGGGATTGGCCGATGCATCGAAAATAACTCTGTCGGAGAAGACAAGCCAGTCAAGGCTTCTCCATACTTCGCATCCGTATAGCTTCTTGGGTCTTTCTGAAGGCGGCAGTTCCCTTATGGCATTGATAACCTTTAATGCAATGCTTAAATGGGTTTTGTGCCTGTCAAAAATGTTATGTGTATAAATGATATCCGGTTTTGCTTTAGATATAAGCATTTTCAAATCATTTATGATTTCGGTATTGCAGGGGTCTTTTGCCTCGGAGCTGGTGTAGTTCAGCATTGCTGCCAAACTGTATTCACCTACAAAAGCGGCCTTTTTTTGCTCGAGCTTTCTGATGTTGACAAACTCATCATCTGAAAATGAGCTGTAAAATTCACCCTTTGAACTTCCGGCACCGTCGGTTACAACTATGCCTGTAAACCATTTGGAGTTGTTGTTAAAGCACTCGGCAATACCTTGATATGCCATGATTTCAATATCATCGGGATGTGCTGATACTGCCATGTGGGTGGTCCTCTCCAGTGCTTCGTTTAAATCCTTTCCGTCAGGAATAAAAACTTCATAGCCTGCTTTCATAAATTCCAAAATTATCAACTCCTAAACCATTTGACAAATATAATATTATTGACACTTTATATGGAAAATCACTAAAATGATTCTATAGTATGGCATTGTGTCTGTCAATTCATACAAATGCATTAAAAAGAGGAATTTTACGTGATTTATAGAATAATAATAAATGATTTATCATTTTTCGATGCCGGTAAATTAACTGTGTTTCCCATGTAAAAAGCAGTTAATTTAAGTTTTTTTTAATTGCATTGATTATTTATAATTTTTTCACTTGTTTAGTTGTACTATACGATAGAATAGAGGGGATTAGAAGATGAACGAAAATGAATTGAGAACAGTTAAAGTGAGCATTATGGGCGGACCTGAAAGGCTTATCACCGAAGGAACAACTTTAGAGGAGATTGCCAAGGACTATGAAAAGGAATATAAATATCCAATTTTGGCGGCAAAAGTAAATAATGATATAAAAGAGCTTAATTATATGATTACCGATAATTGTAATGTGAAATTCCTTGATCTAAGTGATGAAGACGGAATGAGAATGTACAGGAGGAGTTTGCATTTTATATTGATTAAGGCAGCACATGATTTGTTTCCCGATAGGAAACTGGTTATTTGTCATGCCATTAGCAAAGGAATATATTGTGAATTGGAAGGGAAAGAGCCTCTTAATGAGGATGATGTTAAAAGGATTGAAAAAAAGATGTGGGAACTTATAAATGCCGACATTCCTTTTGTTAAAAGGATGATGTCACGTGAAGATGCCAAGGAGCTCTTTAAAAAAAGCGGGAGAATAGACAGATACATGGCTGTGGAGCATAGAAGAAAACCCTATGTAACAATGTATAACTTCGATGGGCTGGATGATTATTTTTACGGTTATATGGTGCCAAGTACAGGCTATATAAAGAAATTTGCTCTCAAATTCTATAAGCAAGGTATGATTATGATATATCCTGACAAGAAAGATCCTTCCAGAATACCTGAGTTTGAAGAACAAAAAAAATTGTTTTCAATTTTTACGGAATATAAAAAATGGGGAAGTATACTTGGAGTTAATAATGTCGGTGATTTGAACAATATTATCATGAATGGCGAGATTAATACTCTAATAAGAGTCTCTGAAGCATTGCATGAGAAAAAAATTGCCCAGATTGCGGATATGATTACCAATAGTGAAAACAAGAAAAGAGTAGTTCTTATATCAGGACCCTCATCGTCCGGTAAGACCACATTTGCCCAAAGACTTTCAGTACAGCTTAGGGTAAATGGTATGAAGCCTGTTACAATATCACTCGATGATTATTTTGTTGATAGAGAGTGTACACCTAAGGATGAGACGGGAGAATTTGATTTTGAGGCATTAGAAGCAATAGATGTGAAATTGTTTAATCAGCAGCTCAGCGACTTGATTTCCGGCAAGGAAGTTGAAGTGCCCATATTTAATTTTACAAAAGGAAGAAGAGAAGATTTCGGCAGGAAGCTTAAAATAGATGATGATCAGCTAATAGTAATAGAAGGTATTCATGGACTCAATGAAAAGCTGACATCTCTCATTCCTAAGGAAAGAAAGTTTAAGATATATGTAAGTGCACTTACATCTCTCAGCATTGATGACCATAATAGGATTCCTACCACCGATTCAAGACTCATAAGGAGAATTGTGAGGGATTTCCAGTTCAGAGGAAGCACGGCTGCCAATACATTGCAGAGATGGCCGTCTGTAAGAAGAGGAGAGGAAAAGAATATTTTCCCATTTCAGGAGGAAGCGGATGTAATGTTCAATTCCGCATTGGTATACGAGCTAGGAGTACTAAAGGTTTTAGCCGAACCGCTATTAGCTGAAATTGGAATTACATCCCCTGAGTATTCTGAAGCTAAAAGACTTATTGAGTTTTTAGGCAATTTTCTTCCTATTGAGTCAAAGGAAATTCCATTAAACTCTATTATTAAGGAATTCCTTGGAGGAAGCTGTTTTTGTTGATAAACAATAGTTAAAAATTAACTTTTATAGGGATAAATATTGATTATTATACAATTATTGTATAAAATTAATAGAAGTAAATCATAAACATAATATAATAATTTTTATAAAAGCGGGAGGACTATTTAATGAAGAAATTTTTAACTTTCATGGCCACTTGCCTGCCTTATTGCCGGAGGGATTGCAGTAACTTCTTCTGCGGCAGGCAAAATTATAGAAAGCCCTGATATCAAGATTGCCATAGACGGTAAGATTGGTCGATATACCGATGTGCCTATTCTGCAGGATGGCAGGACATTGCTCCCTTTAAGGGCTGTTCTGGAAAATTTGGGAGTCAAGAATGATGACGAGCATATAATATGGGAACCAAAGGACAGGAGCATAACTGTATATAAGGATTCAAAAAAGATATTCCTTCAAGTTGAAAATAAAAAGGCTGAGGTTAATGGGACAGGTTTCGAACTGGATGTTCCGCCTATGATTTATAAAAACAGAACGTACATACCTGCTAGATTTGTTGCTGAAAGCCTGGGTAAGAAAGTTGTATGGGATAGCAAAACCAAATCTGTCCTCATCAAAGATCCGGCATCCTTTGATGAAGTTAATAAAATACTCACAAAGTCTGAAGAAGCGATGAAAAATGTTAAAAAAGCCAAAATGAATATGAAAGTGGATAGGAAAGAGAGCATAGGCGAAAGTTCTTCGGTCTCTGTGGGCGGAGAAGTAAAGATGGAAGTGGATAAAGCAAACAAAATTGGACATATGGTTATGAATCTGAAGACAATGGGAATTAATGTAACAATGGAATACTACTATAATAATAATACTCAATATATGAAAGGATTTTTGGTTGACAGCTGGGTTAAAACAACTTCAAAAGATGATAATTTTGATAGTGTGGTTAAAAATCAATTTGGGTTGATAGCAGCGGATGAAGTAAGTTCAGCAGGTTTGGTAAAGGTAGAAAGTAATAATCCCGATGAAATAGTGCTCGAGGGAGCGGCATTTTTCGGCAGTATTTCAAACTTAGGAAGTTCGCTGATGGGGGAAGATTCAATAACTGAAAGTAATGGTGTTCCGGCCGATTATAGTGTAAAAATTATACTCGACAGCAAGACATATTTATTGAAGAGTTGTACTATGGAGTTTTATGAAACCCAAAAAGGAAGCTCAGGAGATAAGATGGTGGAAAGTGGGAATTTTTCGCTGACTTTGACTGATGTTAATGGAAATTTTACGGTTAAAATACCCGATGAAGTTATAAAAAATGCAAAGGACGCAAGTGAAATGGGTGGAATTATAAAAATGTAACGAAAGCACTGCATATTCGGATGGCAAAACCGGATATGCAGTAATTTTTTCTAGTGATTGTTAACGAATTAACAATTTGTTATAATAGTAATATAGAATATTTTAATATGCGAAAGCATTATTACAAAAACACTTTAAATAAAGATATTCATAAGTTAGGAAAGGGAAAGGTAGAGGTATGAAAATAAGCGAAATTTCATCAGTTCTTGAAGCTGAAATAATAACCGGAGGACAAAACAGTGACTTGGAGATATATTCAGCTTGTGGTGCGGATTTAATGAGTGATGTAATGGCATTTGTCAAAGAAAATGTAGTTTTGCTTACAGGCCTTATAAATCCACAGGTAGTTCGTACTGCAGAAATGATGGATATAAAGGTTATAGTTTTTGTGAGGGGTAAAACTCCTACACAGGAAATAATTGATTTGGCAAATGAAAAAGGTATAACAATATTAACAACAAAGTATTCTATGTTTATTGCCAGCGGTAAGCTATATGAAGCTGGAATAACCGGAAGAGGTGGTTGTTGTTGAGGGACAGTTTCTTGGAACTGAATTATGACATACCTGCAAATGATTTTTTGCATGCAGGTGAAGCTTCCAGTTCTGTAAAAAAGATGCTGAACCAGCTGGGTGTAGCACCGGATAAGGTAAAAAAGACTGCCATATCAATGTATGAAGCTGAGATTAATGCAGTAATTCATGCTAACGGTGGTGAAGCACACATAGAAATATGGAAGGACAAGGTAATTATTAAAATATCCGATAAAGGACCTGGCATTCCTAATGTGGAACTAGCTATGCAGGAAGGATATACGACAGCACCGGATCATGTAAGAGATATGGGATTTGGAGCGGGTATGGGACTTCCCAATATAAAAAGATATTCAGATGAATTGAAGATAGATACGGAGATCGGAAAAGGTACGGTAGTTACAATAACTGTTTATTTAAAGGATAAATAATAAGTTATTTCCGGGGCGGTCCTTAAATTAGTAATGGAATTCATATATATGTTAATGTGGATTTTTTAAGGGGGTGTATGTGTGGGAACATATTTTCATTCCGTAACACTTGACGAAGACAAGTGCAGAGGGTGCACCAATTGTATAAAACGCTGTCCTACAGAGGCAATAAGAGTAAGAAAAGGAAAAGCTCGGATAATTAATGAAAGGTGCATAGACTGCGGAGAATGTATAAGAATATGTCCATATCATGCCAAGAAGGCTATTACCGATCCGTTGGAAATTATAAATAATTTCAAATACAAGATAGTGATTCCGGCACCATCCTTATATGGACAGTACAAAAGTATATATTCACGTGACAGCATTCTAACAGCATTAAAGGGTTTGGGATTTGATGAGGTATATGAGGTTGCAAAAGCCGCTGAAATAGTAAGCAAGGCAACAAAGAAACTCATAAACAACGAAAAGCCAAAGCTTCCTCTTATTTCATCCGCATGTCCGGCTGTTGTAAGGTTGATACAGGTTCGATTTCCAAATCTCATAGATAATATATTGAAGTTGGAGTCACCTATGGAAGTCGCTGCTAATATAGCAAGAGACAAAGCCATGAAGAGGGAGAATCTTTCAAAAGAAGATGTGGGTGTATTTTTTATTACTCCATGTGCTGCAAAAATGACCAGTGTTATGGCTCCTTACGAAAGGGAATCGTCTTCGGTTAGCGGTGTAATATCCATTAGGGATATTTATCTTCCTGTTTTAAACAATCTTATGAAGCAAAAAAAGGTGGAAAGCCTTGGAGCCGCAGGGTTTGAAGGGATTCGATGGGCTAACTCGGGAGGTGAGAGCTTAGCTTTAGGCACCGATTCTTTTTTGGCCGTTGACGGTATCCATGAAGTTATTACTATACTTGAGGAAGTTGAAAATGATAAGCTGGAAGATGTGATTTTTATGGAAGCTTTAGCGTGCAAGGGAGGATGTTTGGGAGGACCGCTTACAATTGAGAACTGTTATGTGGCTAAAACCAAGCTCAAAAAACATATAGATGAAGCAAAGGAAAAAGCTATTTCAAATATGGACCAGGATGATATTTATGATAATATTGATTGGACCGGCAATGTAAAATACAAGCCTGTGTTGAAACTTGATGATGACATGGAAATAGCTATGAAGAAGCTTGAAAGTCTTCAGCAGATCGAGAACGAGCTTCCGGGGCTTGATTGTGGGGCTTGCGGTGCACCTAGTTGCAGAGCTCTTGCAGAGGATATTGTAAGGGGAATGGCTAATGAGACCGATTGTTTGTTTAAGCTTAGAGACAGGGTTAGGAGTTTGGCCAATCAAATGATGGAGCTAGAAGCCATAATGCCTCCTGTTATGGATAAAGAATCGAATAACAAGGCTCAAGATGAGGAGAATTAGAGTATGAAGGTACGGGAGTTTGCGGAAAAGCTTGGTATGAAGGTGTTGACAGGAAACAATGAGGGATTGGAAAACAGTATTGAAGGTATTTATACATGTGATCTCTTAAGCTGGGTTATGTCTCATGCCCAAAAGGGTGATGCATGGATAACTGTCCACACAAATATAAATATTGTTGCAGTGGCAGTATTGACAGAGGTTTCATGTATAATTGTCCCTGAAGGTATCTGCGTTGAGCAGGATACCGTAAAAAGAGCTGAAAGTGAAGGGATAGTTATCCTGGGGACTGATCTTAACACATACGAAATATGCTGTAAGGCCTATGAGTGCGGTATAGGTTTAAATAATGACAAATAATATCGATTTGCCTGGAGGAGCTAAATGAGGCTAGCATACGATTTGCATATTCACTCGGCGTTGTCTGCGTGTTCCGATAAGGATATGACTCCTAATAACATAGTAAACATGTCACTTATTAAGGAATTGGATATAATAGCAGTTACCGATCATAATTCGGCGGAAAATCTGGAGGCTGTTGTTAAGTGTGCACAGGGAAAGAATATATTGGTTGTACCGGGCATGGAAGTAGAAACGATGGAAGAAATACATGTTGTGTGCTTGTTTCCGGGTATTGATGAAGCCAAGAAAATGCAGGAAATTGTTTATAACAATCTGCCGCCTTTAAAAAACAGGGACGATATTTTTGGCAGGCAGATAATTTTTGATGAAAATGATGATGAAATAGGTTCAATAGACAGATTCCTCCTTACTGCAGTTGGAATGCCAATAAAAGAAGTATATAAAACAGTATTAAATCTTAACGGTGTAATGATTCCGGCTCATATAGACAGAAGCTCCTACAGTATTTTATCCAATCTTGGAGGTATTCCCCCCGATTTGGGATTTAAATATCTCGAGGTATCAAAAGGGGCTGTTCTGGAAAATTTAAAGAAGCAATATCCCGATGTTTTTGACTACAAATTCATTATGTCATCCGATGCTCATTCTCTTGAAAATATATCTGAGAGAGAGTCATTTATAGAAGTTGATGAGAAGTCCATAGAATGTGTAATATCTAAATTAAGAAACGGATAGAGGTGACAAAAATATGTTAAATCATTTATTTAATATTGAATTTGGTTAATGGCTTTGTTATAATGTTAACGATTGATGTTAAATTTTTAACATAATAAGGGAGCAATAGCTCCGATGACAAGGGGGTTATCTATATGAATTCAAAAGGTTGTTGCTGCGGTTGTGTAGATGAAAAAAAGGAAAAGCTGCAGCAAATAATTGAGAAGTATAAAAATACACGAGGTGCATTGATTCCAGTATTGCATGAAGCACAAGAAGTATACGGTTATCTGCCTCTAAGCGTTCAAAAAATAATTTCTGAAGGACTAAATGTTCCGCTTTCCGAAATATATGGTGTTGTCACATTCTATACACAATTCTCTCTCGAACCAAAAGGTAAATACAATATTCAGCTCTGCATGGGAACAGCTTGCTATGTTAAAGGTTCCGGATTAATTCTTGACAAGCTTAAAGAAAAACTTGGAATTGAAGTTGGAAAATGTACGGATGACGGTTTGTTTTCTCTTGAAGCATGCAGATGTATAGGAGCTTGTGGTTTAGCACCTGTTATGATGATAAATGAAGATGTATATGGTAGACTTTCACCCGATGATATTGAAGGAATCATAGAAAAGTACAAAAAAGAAGGATAATGAGAGATTTGTCGTTACATCTAATGGACATAGTACAGAACTCAATAGTTGCCATGAGCACCCGCATTAGCATTTCTATTGCTGCTTATTTGGAAAGCGATGAATTAAAAATAATTGTAGAAGATAACGGCAAGGGAATGGACAATGAAATGCTCAAGAAGGTTACCGACCCTTTTGTAACAACCAGGGATACAAGAAAAGTAGGATTGGGTATTTCACTTTTTAAGGCATCTGCTGAAAGAAGCGGCGGATATCTTGATATAACCTCAGAAAAGGGTGTTGGTACAACATTGGAGGCTGTATTTAAAATAAATAACATTGACAGGCCGCCCTTAGGAGATGTTGCGGATACAATAGCAGGCGTACTTGTTTCAAATGAAAGCCTGCATTTAGCCCTGACACTTTCCCGTGATGATGAGATGTTTTCTTTTGATACCGAAGAGGTAAAGAAAATGCTTGATGGGGTTCCTATCAATGAGTATGAGGTTTTGAATTGGATTAAAGGATATATAAATGAGGGGATAAATGTTACTTTTGGAGGTGTATTAAATGAAATCAATAGCTGAACTTGAAGAAATCAGGAAGAAAGCTTTGGACAAAATGGGAATCAGAACAAATACAGAGGGCTATAGAGTAGTAGTAGGTATGGCCACATGTGGAATTGCTGCAGGTGCAAGACCTGTTATGAATGCATTTATGGAAGAACTTAATAAAAGAGGAATAAAAAATACTTCCGTTACTATGACCGGTTGTATTGGTGTTTGCAGGCTTGAGCCTATTGTGGAAGTAATCGACCCTGACGGAAATAAAACCACTTATGTTAAAATGAATGCAGAAAAGGCTGTTCGAGTAGTAACCGAGCACATTGTTAACGGTAGGGTTTGTGTAGATTTAACAATTGGTTCTGAAGAAAAGAAATAAGGGGGGAGTATAGATGCAGATTTATAGAGCACATGTTCTGGTTTGTGGTGGTACAGGTTGTGTTTCATCAAGCTCAGAGAAGATAATGAGCGAATTTGAAACGCATTTAAATAATAATAATCTGACAAATGAGGTAAAGGTTGTAAAGACCGGATGTTTTGGATTGTGTGCACGTGGACCTATTGTAGTTGTTTACCCTGAAGGCTGCATGTACACTATGGTTAAGGTAGAGGATGTTAAGGAAATCGTTGAAGAACATCTTCTAAAGGGAAGAATAGTTAGAAGATTATTGGAAAATAAACATGATGATGAAGGTGTTGAAACTTCAATAGAGGGAGTTGAGTTCTTCAAAAAGCAATTGAGGATAGCACTCAGAAACTGTGGTGTTATAAATCCAGAGCTTATTGAAGAGTATATTGCTTTTGACGGATACAAGGCTTTGGCTAAGGTTTTAACTGAAATGACTCCTGAAGAGGTTATAGACACAATTAAGAGGTCAGGACTTAGGGGAAGAGGAGGCGGAGGCTTCCCAACCGGCTTGAAATGGGAGTTCACTGCCAAGTCACAAGATGATCAGAAGTTTGTTTGCTGTAATGCAGACGAAGGAGACCCAGGAGCATTTATGGACAGAAGTGTCCTTGAAGGAGATCCCCATTCTGTAATTGAAGCTATGGCAATAGCTGGTTATGCTGTTGGAGCAAATCAGGGATATATATACATTAGAGCTGAATACCCCATCGCAGTTAAGCGTTTAAATATAGCTATTGAGCAAGCAAAAGAGTATGGCTTGCTTGGAAAGAATATTTTTGGTACTGATTTTAATTTTGATCTTGAAATCAGATTGGGAGCAGGAGCATTTGTGTGTGGTGAAGAAACAGCACTTATGACTTCTATAGAAGGTAAGAGAGGGGAACCAAGACCGAGACCTCCTTTCCCTGCTGTTAAAGGTTTGTGGAATAAACCGACGCTTCTTAATAACGTTGAAACATATGCAAATATTCCTCCAATTATAAATAAAGGTGCTGAGTGGTTTGCAAGCATCGGTACCGAAAAGAGCAAAGGAACCAAGGTTTTTGCCGTTGGAGGTAACATAAACAACACCGGTCTTGTGGAAGTACCTATGGGTACGACATTGAGAGAGGTTGTATATGATATAGGCGGAGGTATACCTAACGGTAAGAAGTTTAAGGCTGCACAGACCGGAGGACCTTCAGGCGGATGCATACCCGCAAGCCATTTGGATGCTCCAATAGATTATGATTCATTGATCCAGTTAGGTTCCATGATGGGATCGGGCGGACTTATTGTTATGGATGAAGATACATGTATGGTTGATATTGCAAAGTTCTTTTTGGAGTTTACTGTTGATGAGTCCTGCGGTAAATGTCCTCCCTGTCGTATAGGAACAAAAAGAATGTTGGAAATATTGGATAGAATAACTGAAGGTAAAGGCGAAATAGAAGATATAACAAAATTGGAAGTACTTGCAAAAAATATTAAAGCATCTGCTTTATGCGGTCTTGGTCAAACTGCACCAAATCCGATTTTAAGTACGCTGCGTTACTTTAAGGATGAGTACATGGCACATGTTACTGATAAGAAATGTACCGCAGGTGTATGTAAATCAATGATGCAATATGTAATAAATGCCGATATGTGTAAGAGCTGCGGTATCTGTGCAAAGGTTTGTCCTGTAAAATGTATCAGTGGTGAAAAGAAGGTACCTTATGTAATAGACAGCAGCAAGTGTGTTAAATGTGGTGCTTGTATGGAGAAATGTCCATTCAAAGCTATATTCAAGAATGTTTAAAGGAAGGGGAGTGTTAAAATGGAAACAGTAAATATTACTATAGACAGCAGGAAAATTCAGGTTCCAAAGAATTATACGGTTTTGGAGGCGGCAAGGTTTGCCAACATTGAGATACCGACACTTTGCTTCCTAAAGGATATAAATGAGATTGGTGCATGCAGAATGTGTCTTGTTGAAATACAGGGAGCAAGAAGTTTACAAGCTGCTTGTGTTTATCCGGTATCGGAGGGATTGGTAATAAACACTCAAACACCGGCAGTTCGTGAAGCAAGAAAGGTTACATTGGAGCTTATATTATCCAATCATGATAAAAAGTGCCTTACATGTGTAAGAAGCAATAACTGTGAACTTCAAAAACTGGCTCAAGACTTGAATATAAGAGATATAAGGTTTGAAGGCGAATCGGCAAAAATGCCGTTGGATGAGATTTCACCTTCAATAGTTAGAGATCCTAACAAATGTGTACTTTGCAGACGTTGTGTAAGCATGTGTAAAAATGTTCAAAGTGTAGCTGTTATCGATACTACTGAAAGAGGTTTTAAGACACTTGTAACGCCTGCTTTCAATAAGTCTCTTAATGAAGTACCCTGTACAATGTGCGGACAATGTATAAATGTTTGTCCTGTAGGTGCTCTTCGCGAGAAAGATGATACCGACAAGGTTTGGGAAGCACTTGCAAACAAAGACCTCCATGTTGTTGTTCAGACTGCTCCGGCGGTTAGAGTTGCCATTGGAGAAGAGTTCGGAATGCCTATAGGTTCAAGGGCAACAAGCAATATGGTAGCTGCATTGAGAAGACTCGGATTTTCAAAAGTATTTGATACCGATACTGCTGCTGACCTTACAATTATGGAGGAAGGCACAGAATTGATAAATAGGATAAAAAATGGCGGAAAGCTGCCTCTTATAACAAGCTGCAGTCCCGGATGGATAAAATTCTGCGAGCATAATTTCCCTGAATTTATAGACAATCTTTCATCATGTAAGTCACCTCATGAAATGTTTGGTGCTGTATTGAAATCGTATTATGCAGAAAAAATGGGAATAGATCCGTCAAAGATATTTGTTGTATCCATAATGCCATGTACGGCAAAGAAATTTGAAGCACAGAGACCTGAAATGTCCAGTACAGGATACCCTGATGTAGATGTTGTTTTGACAACCAGGGAGCTTGCTAGAATGATCAGAGAAGCAGCCATTGACTTTAATGATCTTCCTGAAAGGCAATTTGACGATCCAATGGGTGAAGCATCAGGTGCAGGCGTAATTTTCGGGGCTACAGGCGGAGTTATGGAAGCTGCGTTAAGAACAGTTACAGAAATATTAAACGGAAAACCATCCGACAATATTGAATATAATGCTGTAAGAGGAATAGATGGAGTTAAGGAAGCTGTTGTTGAGGCAGGCGGTATGAAGATAAAGGCTGCTGTAGCACATGGCCTTGGAAATGCCAGAAAGCTTCTTGAAAAAGTTAAAAATGGAGAAGAATATCATTTTATTGAGATAATGGCTTGTCCTGGAGGATGTGTAAACGGTGGAGGTCAGCCGATTCAGCCGTCATCAGTTAGAAGCTGGGTTGATCTAAGAGCTGAAAGAGCAAAAGCCATTTATGAGGAAGATAAGGAAATGCCTATTAGAAAATCTCATGAAAATCCTAGAGTCAAGATGCTTTATGATGAATTCTTCAAGGAGCCTGGAAGCCATAAGGCACATGAGCTGCTCCATACGCATTATACAAAGAGAGAAAACTATCCTGAAGAATAATTTAATACAAACAAAAACCCCCAATGGATTTGCCCATCGGGGGTTTTTGTTTTATATTTAGTACTTTATTATTTTTACATTTATTTTCGTTATCTTATTTTCTTTTCTTCTTAATAAGCACAATCATTATAATTGGAATTATTACAACTATAACAGCTAATACAATTATTATAACAGTAAGGGTTGATTTATCTGTTGTAGTATTGGCATCTGAACCGGTATCATTATCTGATGCATTGGAGCTATCGGGAGATGTAGCTGAGCTGTCAGGCGAAGTACTTGCTGATGCTTCAGGTGCCGCTGATGAATCAGGTGATGCCGGTGAACCATTTGCCTGAGGGCTAGATGCAGGTCTTGCAGTGAAACTTGGGAGTGGAATGGGACTTGATGAAGCATTGATCTTAGAAGCAGGTACGACATTATATCCGCTTGTAATTTGATTTCCATCCCAATCAAACAGCATTATTCCGTTAATGGCACCCGGATTTCCGTTAAGGTCATCAAATATCACTTCGGTTGCGGCATCCTTAAGAACTTTAAATCCAATAACTGCAAGTGTTCCTGTTGATTCAGGCTTACCGCTGTTTTTATATGCAGTCATATTCATATATAGCTCTCCAAAGTCAAGTATACCTTGTTTTATTATGTTGGTTGTAAGGTCCAAAGGGGAATAAGCCGGATTCTGAAGCAAATCACCTTTAGTAGGAGGTGTCTTTTCTTCTAAAGGACTTCCGGTATTTGCATCAACTGCCTGAAGTACTTCAGGATTGTATCTCAAGCGAACCTGATATCCTGCAAAATTCTTAATGTTATTGATTTTCAGTGATGCTTTAATAATTTCACCTACGCTTGCTGTGGTTTTATCAAGCTCAAGAGATATGGACGGTTGATTATCCGCATATAATGTGCTTGTAAAAAGCATTGTTGTTAGGATCGATAATAATAAAACTAATACAATTTTTCTTTTGCTATTCATATTCATAATTTAAACCCCTTCTAGTTTATGATTTTAGATTTTGGCATATAAAAATATTATCATTAAATACATTATGAAACAATAGTTTTTTAAACAGCACAATGTGCAAAATGGTGAAGGTTAATCAATAACCCTCACCATTTTAGTGTCTTTATTATATATAAAGTTTATATATACAGTTTAAATTTTTATTGTTTCACAGTATATTCCTTAATGGGATTTCCGTTCCAATCGAATACAAGAGTGCCTTCTTTGTCGTCATCAAGTAAAGGATTATCTACCAATACAGGCTTGGTATAGTCTTTAAGAACTTTAAAACTGACCTTGGCAACAACACCCGACGATTCAGGAGAGTCGGAGTTCCTGTACGTGTTTAGAGCCATATAAGCTCTGCCAAAGTTCAATATACCGTTTTCAAGATCATTTGAAGCAAGATCTATTGGTGAATATCTTCCACAGAGTAATGAACCTGTTTCTGCAGCTGAAGTTTTATCATATGGTGTACCATCGGTGTATACAGGCTGCAGGCAATCGGGATCGTATTTCAATGTTGCCTGGTATCCTGAAAAATTGGGAATTTCGTCAATGCTAAGGGTTGCAGTAATAATATCACCGATTTTAGCATCTGTTTTATCTACCGTCAAACTAAAGGTACCAAGCTTTGGTGTTGGAGTGGGCTCCGGAGTAGGTGTTGGCTTGGATGGTGCAAATATTACTTCAGGTTCAATAATATCATATTCCATTATCTGGTCTGCATTAAAATCATAAAGAGCTGTGCCTTGAATCCCAGAAGGAAGTATTTTTGTACCTTTAAAATATATTGTAGTAGGAATAACCCTTAAAACTCTGAATCTAATAATGCCTATGGAACCGGTAGTTTCAATATCTTTGGAGTTTCTATATGCATTAAGATCAATGTATGATCTTCCAAAACTTAATATTCCAATATCAACATCGTGAAAAACAACATCTACAGGCTTATATTTTTCATTTACAAGAAGAGTACCGGTTTCAGGACGTGTCAGATTACCATAAGGGAGATAAGAATCACCAAAGGGTATAACAGGTTGTAATACTGAAGGATCATATTTAATATTTACCTGATATCCTGCAAAATCTTTAATGTCTTTTATATTAAGGCTTGCGATTACAATATCACCCTGATCGGCATAATTCTTATTAAACGATAAAGTAAGACTACCCTTTGCATTAGCTGTAGGTGTAGGAGTAGCTTGGCCTTCTTCTACCGGAAACACTGATATCATACCTAATAAGTGACGTTTCATATATGCATAGTCATCGGATGTAAGTCTTCCGTCACCGTCAACATCTGCAGTTGCTGCAAGAGATTCTTTACTTATCATTCCGAGCAGACACTGCCTCATCAATGCATAGTCGTTGGAGTTAAAATTTCCATCACCGTCTACATCACCCCAGATCAGCTGTGATTCTGCTGATGATATAAGGGCCACGCTACCTAAAGAAAGAGAAAGAAATACAGCAACCAGCAGTGTAATAACTTTTGTACACTTCATTTTTTATAAACCTCCCTTTAAAAATTTACCGTCTAATATTAACATAAAGACGGTTTATCTAGATTTAAATACGTTATTACTCTTAATCTTACATTTTGCAAAAGACAAATGTAAGATTAAGAGTATTTAATACTTTTTATACAAAAATTATATATCATATTTTGTCGATGTAAAAGGATAAAATGATTTATTTTGAGCTGTCTTTATTGAGCTCTACAAACGATGGATTCAATTCATAGTTATCCAATAAATCTCCTGATACATCAAAAACATAGATTCCATTTGAGCCCGGCATAACAGTAGTTGGAGAAATCTCTATTTTGGTTGGAGAATTTTTTAGCACTTTAAAGCTGATTTGGGCTGCTGTACCGTTACTATCCCATGATTGAGACTTGGCATAATCGGTCAATTTTGTATATATAAAACTGAAATTGAGAATTCCGCTTGTTAAATCATTTTTTGCAATTGAATAAGTGCCAAATTCTTTCAAGAACAAATCTACCAAAGAGGGTAATGTACCTTTACCATATGCAACATATGAATTATTATCGAGATAAACAGGCTCGAGGCAAGCAGGATCATACTTGATGTTAGCCTGTATGCCTGCCAGCTTATCTATGCTTGATACATTTAAGAATACATTGACAATTTCTCCAACCTCAGCATTGCTCTTGTCAATTGAAAGGTTGACATTACCGTCAATTGGCATAACGCCGGAAGTGTCAATTTGTAGTGATTGTACAACCGAATAGTCGAGTATTTGAGTGGAATCCCAATCATACAGAATGGTTCCGTTGATTCCTGTTGTCATAGTATCAGAGTCGGTAAATTTGATTTGGGTTATAGTTTTCTTAAGGGCTTTAAAATAAATTATAGCTATTGAACCGTTTGATTCGGAATCTTCGAAGTTCTTATAGGAATCAATATCCAAATATGACATTCCAAAGTTCAGCATTCCGATTGTCAGATTATGATTTGACAATTTTATCAGAGAATACTTATTGTTATTAAAAAGTGTACCTGTTTCAACTTCGGAACTTTTAGTAAATGGGGAACCGTCGATATTAACGGGCGTAAGTACTTCAGGATCGTATTTTAGATTTACCTGGTATCCAATAATATTAGGAATATTACTAACGTTTATTGTTAATTTTATAAGGTTGTCGGAGGATACTTTTTCACTGCTCATATAGATGGTGGCTGCAGTTGTTGGAGTAACTGAAGGCACACCTGTATTCGTCGGTGTAGCTGTTGGTACAGGTGTTGGTGTAGCTGATGATATTGGTGTATTATCAGGTAATATGGATATTGTTGTTTTTACATCATAATTGAGAAGCTGACAGCCATCCCAGTCGGTAACAATGGTTCCGTTAACTGCATTAGGCATAGTCTCACAATTCTTTAATGTGATTTGGGTTGCCTCATTTTTCAGTATTTTGAAATATATAGTAGCTATTGAACCGGTTGATTCTGGATTGCCTGAATTTTTATACGAGTCAAGTTGTATATATGCTCTACCAAAATTTAACAATCCGTTTTCAAGATCATGCATAGCAAAATCCGTTGGTGAATATTTTTTGTTTAATAGGCTGCCTGTTTCAACAGGTGATTGTTTTGTGTATTCCGAACCGTCAGAGTATATGGGCTTAAGAACATTTGGATCATAAACTATGTTAGCCTGATATCCTGAAAAATTTGAAATATTTTTTATATTAAGAGTTATTTTATATGTATCATGAGATTCCTTAGTAGCTGTCATATAAAATTCCGAATAGGTTGCCGGTGTTTGAGTAGGCGTAACTGTAGGAGTAACAGTAGGAGTAACTGTAGGTGTAGCCGTTATTGATGGAGTGGCTGATATCTCAATAGGGAATTGTTGGATCATTCCAATGAGGTACATACGCATATATGCGTAATCATCAGAGTCCAATCTTCCATTTCCATCAACATCCATATTCATTGGAGCGTCCTGGATCATCCCAATTAGGTACATGCGAAAATATGCATAATCATCAGAGTTCACTTGATTATCCTGGTTAAAATCACCATAGACCAATTTTGTAGAGTCGGGGGTTGCAAATACAGGCAATACAATTGAAGCAGTAAGAATAAGAAATGTAACCAGTAATGCAATAACTTTTTTTTCTTTCATTTTAAATTCCTCCTAAAATAATATAAAAAATAAAATTAATAAAAATATTTATTATATGAATGGCAATAATCATTTGGATTAAAATTATTGCAAAACATCTCTTTGGATTTATATTGGATGCTCTTTTATATTATACACTA
>DAOOVO010000022.1:0-49027 GCA_035370245.1 Pseudobacteroides sp. | reverse complement strand
AATTTTAATATTATAAAATGTTGTTAAATAGATAAAAACTTAAGGGCTTGACGCCCCTAGGTTTTTATCTTAGTTATTTTTCAAAAATATTATTTATATTCTTTATAATAATGGTTCTTGTGCTGTCAGGGTTTCTCAAAATCTCGAACCTGTCCTTGGAGCAGAAGACTTCATAGTCTACAACAATCTCAATGCCGTTGTCAATTTTAAGCTTAACCTTGCTAAGCTTCCTTTCAACCCAATCTTTGTCCACCTCAAATTTATTTACATCAAGGCCTTTCTCTTTCATTGCAGCTTGGAAATCCTCGTGAAGGTATTGATTGGTACCAAAGGCATTTTGAGAAAATGATATTAGGTCGATTTCATCCTCCTGACGAATTGTGTTAATTACCAGCTCACGTATATCTTCAACATGTTCTTCGCCTTCTTTAACCTTTTCCCTTATCCAGTTTTCTGTCTCCTTTTTAAATAGCTTTGTATAAGCCCTGCTGTCCATCATAAGGTCAGCACCTAAAAAAGTATGCAGAAAAAATTGGGC
Organism: Pseudobacteroides sp.; assembly: GCA_035370245.1. GTDB lineage: Bacteria > Bacillota > Clostridia > Acetivibrionales > DSM-2933 > Pseudobacteroides. Next base: position 48,489 of record DAOOVO010000022.1, on the reverse strand, counting down.
GATAGGCTCCTTATCTCCTTTAGCGTTAATCTGGTTATCCAATATAATAAGATCATGTTCGTCAGATGAAAAACATTCTCTTATAAAGGCACATTTCTGTATTTTCTGATTTGGAGCCTTCGAGGAAATAATCATCTTCATGAATCATCCTTATAGATGTTTCCCTTACTATATTCATGCCCTCCTTAAAGCGGCCTTTTCTAGCCTCTTCATCGGACAGTGATTTTGTTATATGCTTTTCAAGATACTGCTCTAGATCCTCATCCAAATACAGTTGGTGAGAATTTAACAGGGGCTCTTCAGATTCTTTGTCAAGAACATGAATAATAGCCCTCATTATAGAAATCGACACTATATAAACCTCCTCATTAATTACCCAATATGAAGAATGCTCTTTGTTTTCTTGTTTCCTTGCATCTGTATTTTCCTCCATGAGCTTTCGTCATTTAATATTTGATATCTTCTTTCTTCTTTTATATAGTTCCAATCTTTGTCATTCTGGTAATATATTTGAATGCCTTCTGCTTCAAGGATATTCAATATTTCGTTGTCATGATAATTATACTCATCATAATCTGTAAGTGCTCTCTGGGCCATTTCGGAATATTTTTGGTTGAGCTCCAATAATGCATTGTTGAGCTCATCATCGAGCGTGGTTACATTAAGTCCGATACGCGATGCCTCCCTGGCTGTAATGGGATAACCGTGGGAAGGGTATTCGGAATTAAGATGCTTGCTGATTCTATCGCATTCACTTTCATCGGTAAGGTGGTAGGATAAAATTTCCTTACATACCTTAATGGAGAGGGAGCTGGATCTGTCAAGGGCACCAATAACCAATGGGTGAATATATTTAAATACTTCAGCGAATGGGTTGCCGTGATGCTCATGAGCACGATTTTCCCAAAGTTTTATTATTCTCTGGAGTTCGTCCTGGCTTACGCGTATCCTTCTGTTCTCCCGTTCGTCAATAGGCGAGAGATCATGTCGTATAGAGGAATCGATAGCAGTAAGATGGGATAAAGGTCCCATGAATACTTCATTTGCTCCCATAGCTATCATTGTAGCAGCCGATGCACACTCAAGAGGAATCAGTGCATTGACATTGCTGCAGTAGCTTCTTATGAGGTTTACTATTCTCAATGCAGCTTCAACATCACCGCCGTTGGACTTTATAAATAAAGAAATTTTGTCCTGTCTGCCCAATGTTTTGAATATTTCATATAGTGCGATAATGTCGTTTTGGCATACGCTTCCCCTGTGTGACATCCAATAAACCAGCATTTTATGACCCAACATATTTTCAATCTTATGTATCAATTTCTGAGTTTTATCAAAAAGAACCGGCGGTTCCTTTATTTTGAATGTATTGCTTGAGTTTTCGCTATTTGTATCCACAATATCTTCAGTTTTGTTGTTAAATTTCAAAATAAACCCTCCCTGTTATGTTTACTTAGGACTAACTGTCAAAACCATAGCTATATAATACCATTAAAAAGTATTAGCCGCCAGTGTGGTTTTCCATTTGATTGGAGAATGCAATAAGCCTAAGGAAATCTTAATAAACTAGATATGACTAAAAATTACTTATATTACAGCCCTTGTATGTTTAAATAATTTATGTAGAATAGCAAACATAATTCTGGTAAAATCTTAATAAAAATTATAAAATGTGTATAAAAGTTAAATAGTACTATCAATCTCATAGCTTTTATTGACAGTATAGGAACTAAAAAGTACTATTTATTTAATGCACACGGGGATGTTGTACAACTGACAGATGCATCCGCTAGTGTCGTAACTGACTATAGCTATGATGGATTTGGAAACAGAGAATTGTTATTGGGAGATTTGAATAACGATGATATAATTAATATGGATGCTAAAGACTTCAATTTATCAGAGGAATATATCGGGGTGGCTAATTATTGTATGCAGAGAGTAATTGTCAGTAAGAAATTCTTTGATTTGTACATGAAATCAAAAATGAAAGGTATTAATCGAGTTGAACCAATAAAAATTATTTGAAAATAAAAAACTATTCAAGTAGTAGAAGTTGAACCACTTGCAAATTTGAATATCCAAGGAGATAAATTAAACATCATTGATTTAATTAAAGCTGATACTGATTTTAGCATGGTTAATATAATTGCATCAAATGGAATTAATAAAAATGGAGTAATCATCTGTACGGCAATTCCTAAGGGCATTTAGGTTCATCCGCAATTGTGGGCATTTTTATATGTCCGTCTGATACTTGTAAATTGCGATCCTTGGTCACTATTATGCGGTAACTTATACCTTCACACAAAAGAATTAAACCTTGCAGATATAATTAGAAATAAAAACCCATAGTCGGAAATATCGGTACTTGCCGCAGTAATATACCCACCTCTGACTGTTGAAACAACCTCACAATTTTCAAATACCGCTGTTGCTGAGCCGAATAAATCTAATACGAAAAAAAACAGTTTGTTTTAATGGTGTAAAATATGATATATTTAGTAAAAAGAAAAAATGAATATAAATGGAGGTTAGAAATGGCTCTTAAACAAAAAATATGCATATCTTTATTTTTCATCATTATAATGTTATTTAGTACTGTATTATCATTAACTGCATTGGCTGATCAATTTACTGTAAATATTTCCGGTATAATAACCGATAAAAATCTTGTGTTGGGAGAAAAAGGTGATCTTAATAAAGATTTTAAGGTTGAAATTGAGGGACTGTCTGTAACAACTTACACAGACTCTATAGGTTCTTTTGTATTGAATGATATTCCTGTGAGTAATAGTCCTTACAATATGAAAATATCTAAAGAAGGTTATCTTCAAAGGACAGTACAAATTGTGGGACTAAATTCTCAATCTTCTTTTATATTTGTTCTGATAGATATGTGGCCAGGAGATATAGTACAGGATAACAATATTAACATGTCTGATATTCTTGAATTGGCAAAATGCTTTAATTCTTCAAAAGGAGATAATTACTACAAAGAAAATTGTGACCTCAATAAAGACCAAGTAATAAATATACTTGATGTTATGGCTGCAGCCAAACATTTTAACATGGAATATCCGCCGGCCTCTTTTTCACCTTTGACAGATGTAGTGTCGGCAGTCTTTGTTAGTGAGACTACATTTAGAGTAAGTTTTAGTAATCCCATCACTACAGATAATGTAAAAAACATTAACTTTTATTGGAATACTGATGGTGTTGAAGAAAATAATAAAAACTGTGCAGATTCCATTAACCCTGTAAAAGTAATCGATGAAAAGACACTGGTAGTTAATTTTAATGAAAATCGTATTGGGACAGGTATAACTTACTTTTTTGTTTCAGGAATGACAGATTGTTATGGAAATATAATTCCTTCAAAGAAGTTTTATATAAGTAATTTTACCGATGCTCCGTCCGAGTTTATTGATGCACAAGCAGACAGCGATAAAGAAATTAAGCTGTTCTTTACCGAGCCTTTGAAACTTGATTCAGTTGACACTGCCAATATTAAAATGAAAGGTCCGGATGGTCAGGATGTTGCCATTCGTAGTGCGGTTCTTGATGATACGAATAAAATAATTACTCTATATTTTGAAACCCAGCCTGGAGGCAATTATACAATATACTTAAGCAATCTTTATGCGGATTCAGGTATAAAGATTCCGGACCAAAATGTTATAGTATCTATAATAGATACAACTCCCATAGATAGTGTCAATGTTTTTCCGGTAAACTCAGGCAAGGACGATAACGACAATTTTCTGCCCGACTATGCAATAATCAAGTTCCCTGAAGCTATGTCAACAAAAGGAGCATTTTCTATTGCAGATAAAAGCAGGTATTCCATTTCGGTATCGGGTCCTAATGCATCAGTTACATATTCAGCACTTGATGAGAAAGATACTTTGACTGTTATAGATGACAGGACCGTGAAAATAACATTTGCGGAAGATAAGTTTTTAGATGGTGACTTTAATACAGACATATTATATTTGAAAGTACATCTTGTTTCGGATAAAGCGGGAAATATAAGTGTTTTGCCTATATATGTCGCTGCTCCGGCAAGTAAATCTAACGGCATGTTAAATTATTAATACGGGTTGGCAGTTAGGTTAGGATGCGTAACTCTATTGCTGAAATATTATATGCTCAATTATTTCAGTTCTGTTACAATTTCTTTACACTTAAATTCAATCTGTTGACTCAAAAATATCGCTCTGATATAATTTGTCTTGAATCAAGATAGGTGATATATGCCGGATATCTTGAGAAAATAATTTTAGGTCGGGCTATAAAATAGACGGAAAAGGCGTATCTCGACCGTATTTTATAAAGCCTTATTCCAAATTACAAAAATCACAAGGAGGAATTGAGAGTATGAAGAATCTCAAGAAGATGTTATCGGTAATCGTAGTTATTGCAATGCTCGCAACAACTATGTTACCAGCATTTGCTGCTGATACAGCTGCTGCTCCAAAGACTGAAGCTGACATAGTGAAGGCTTTGGGAGTTGTAATCGGTGGAGAAGATGGAATTACAGACGAATATTTACAGGCAACAACACTAAGGTACCAATCAGCAATTATTTTCCTCAGATTGATAGGTCTTGAAGCTGATGCAAGAGAGTATGCAGGCGAAGATAACTTTGCTGATGCAAACACTGTATCTGCAGACACTAAGAAATACCTTGGTTACCTCAAAACTCATCCGGAGTATGGATGGATTGGAATAGGTAACAACATGTTCGATCCTAATTCAGCTACTTCAGCTCAAGCATTCTACAAAGTATTGCTTGAAACATTAGGATATAAATGTACAGTAGGCGATGTACAGGGAGATTTTGACTATGCTAACACTATAGCTTTTGCAGCCGAAAAAGGATTGGCAAAAGTTGCTAATGTTGACAAGTTCACAAACGCTGATTTAATAACAGCTGTTTTGGAAGTATTGCCACTTGAAAAGAAGGGCACTGGAAAAACTCTTCTTAAGACATTAGTTGAAGCTGGTGTTATTAATGAAGAAATAGCTAAGGAATATTTACCTGATGCATTAGAATTGACAAAGACTGTTACAACTGAAGTTTATAGCGTAGCTGCTACTAATGGACAGTTGACAGTTGTTTTGACTGAAGATGTTGGAGCTACTCCAGCTGCTTCTGATTTCACAATAACTCAGGCTATAAATGGCGGTGCTGCTACAACAGTAACAGGTACTGTTTATAGTTACACTTATGAAACAAAGACTGTAGTTATCGACGTTCCAGTTGTTGCTGAAGCATCAGAAGAACAGAACGTAGTATACTCAGTACAGTATAAGGATACTACAGCTGTAGCTGCTCCTGCAATTGTTGTAGGTGCTGCTTTCGGAATTAAAGATATTGTAGAACCAAGCTTGAAGTTAATAAAAGTTAACTTAAACAAAGATTATGATTCATCAAAAGATACTTTCACAGTTTACAAGACTTCAGATACTTCTGCAACAGTAGCGATAACTGCTAAGGCTGTTACTGAAAATTCAAAACAGGTATTGGTAATAGCAAATGGTAAATTTGATGCAGATGTTGATTATACTTTAAAATTAACAAGAGACGGTAAGGATTATACTAAGGCATTTAAAGTAGCTGCTGACGTAACTGTACCACAGTTAGTTTCTGTTAAAGCTATAGGTAACAAGATTATTAGAGCTACTTTCTCAGAACCGGTTGAAAATGCTGATGTAGCAAATACAGGTGTGTACAACTATAAGATTGGTGATAAAGTAATCGGTACTGTCGGTACTGATTATTATGCAGTAACAGATGTTAAAGTTTCAGATGATTTCACTAGCGTTGATATTAAGTTGGCTAATATTCTTGAAACAGGAGAATATACATTTGCAATAGTTAGAGATAATATTACAGACGTTATAGACTATGCTGGCTACTATGTTCCAGCTATGAGTGCTAAATTTACAGTAACAGTTAGTTTAACAGCAGCTCAAGTTAAAGATCTTACTGTAAATAGCAGATCAGAAGTAGTTGTTGAATTCACAGATCCAGTAGAAGATCCAGCAACTTCAACTGTATTCTGGAACACAGACGGATCAGATTCAAACACCTATAAGGCAGCTAATGAAGTAGCTAAAAGATCTGATACAAAATATGCTTTCTCATTTACTACAAACGTAATACCAACTGGTAAAGTATACTTCTTTGTAAAAGGTGTTGTAGATGCATACGGAAATGCGGTTCCAACTAAGAAATTCGAAGTTGAAGTTGGAGCAGATGCTGTTGCAACAGCTACTATTACTGTAGAGAATGAACAGACAGTAAAAGTTAAGTTCTCAAAAGATATGGCAGCTACTCTTACTGCTGGTGTAGAAGTAAATTCAGGTACTACTGGAAACGCAGCTAAAAAAGATCATTACACAATTAAAAAGGCTGACGGAACAGCAGTAGAAATCACAGAAGCTAAATATGTTGCTGCTGATAAAACAACAATTCTTACTTTGAAAGAAAAACAGTCAGGAGCTTGCACAATTAGTATAAGCGGAATTAAAGACGTAGTTGGTCAGGAAATGCAAGCTATTTCATCAAGTTCAATAACATTTACAGATGTAACTCCACCAACTGTTGATAGCGTGACTGTAAAAGATGGTGCAAATAAAATATATGTAGTATTCAGTGAAAAGATGGCTACAACTGGAACTTACTCAGTTCTTAATACAGGAAACTATAAATGGATGAATACTAGCGATACTTCCTTTGGAGATCTTCCTTCAGGAACTACTATTGCAGTTTCATCAGAAGATTCAAAAGCTATAGTTATAACACTTCCAAGTGATAAGGCAACTAAACATGGTGATACAAAAGTCAAATTTGGTTATGTATCCGGAAGCAATATAAAGGCAGTTGCTGACGAAGCAAATAATGTTCTTTCAATCGGATTTGAAGCTACTTCAACAGCAATAGTAGATGGTGATACTACTATCGCTGGATCTGGAGAAGAATTGAAGATTACTTCAGGAAATACTTTAAGAGTTAAAGTATTAGGTCCTAAGCTCAATACAGTATCATACTCAGATTTTGAATATAAAACTGATTTAGCAGAATATGAAACAGCAAAAGCAGCAAAACTTGTTGATGTAGACGGAACACAATATGTGGAACTCACTACAGCAGCTGATGCATTTTCAAGTAACACAGACTTAAGTGCTGTTAAAGTTAAAACAATAGCAAGTCCGGCAAGTACAAAAACTTCTGTAGGAACATTAATTTACGGCGGTGCTGAAGTAACGGGTGCAGCATCAACTTCATTCACAACTTCAATAAAATCAGTATCTATACTCAATGATAGCCAAGTAATTGTTATCCTTGAAGGTAATATAGATGATGCAGTATCATTTGCTAACAGTGTTCTTTTATCACAGGGTACAACAAACTTACCAGTTACTGATGGTGCACTTGTAGGATCAAAAGCAAAAAGTAATGTAGTTAAGTTAACAACAAGTGGAACAATTGATGAAACTGCCTCAGTATTATTAAAAACTAAACCAACAGCAGATATAGTAGCAAAAGACGTTAACGAACAGTATATCGTAACAGATACAACTGGTAAGACTGGTTCAAAAGGATTTATAGCTGAAGGAATAAGTATATCAGCGAATACAATAACTATAACATTCAATCAGGTACCAAAGCTTCCTGATTCACCTACTGTAACTGCAACTGGTGGTAATAAAGTAACAATTGCAGATGTAGGAGAAATTACAGGATTGGCTACTGCAGATTCAACTAATACTACAATAAATGTTGTAGGAAAATCAATAGTAATTGCTCTTAATGAAGCAAGTGGAACTGATGAAGTTACACTGTTCACTCCAAATGCTAACCTCAAGAATACTGGTAACACAGGAATTAATACAGACGTAAAAGTATTATATGATATCAATTAATAAAAAAGATAAGGGTAGACCGCACGGTCTATCCTTTTCTTTTTATTTGACACAAAACAAAATATAGGGTAAAATACTTTTGTTTATTGTAACATCTACAGAAAGGCAGGTTGTACACATTGAAACAAAAGAAATTACCTTTGAATATAGAAAAATACAAACCTTTCCAGATTGTTCTAACCGTTGTCCTCTGCATCTTCATATTTATACCTCCATTCTTGCGAGGGTTGTACTTTGAAGCAGAGCAGATTCCGGCAGAGATATTTATCTTTATCGTATTTGCAGCCTTCTGGGCATACAAGTATCTCATTCGTGACAAGCGATTGCTCGTTACTCCAATAGATTATGCTGCTGCAGCATTTATTGTCGTCTACTTCATATCGGTTCTTTTATATATAGTAGGTATACGTCTGGCGGTAGTGCCAAGGCTTGCTGTTATTGAGTGGCTCAAATATTGCATGTATATTGCAGTATTTATAATGATTTCTGATCTTATTGCCACAATGAGATTAAAGCTGGCTGTATTATGGGTTATAATAGGAACATGTGTATGTATTTGTATTATTGGCTTTGACGGGGCAACAGGTCAGAATATAGCCAAGCTTATAAACTCAATCACCGGAAGTGAAACGATATTCGGTACCTTTGTTACAAATAGAATTTATTCTACATTGCAATACCCCAATGCCCTTGCATCCTACTTGATAGCAGTATTTTTGGTTTCTCTTACAATAACAATGATCACAAAAAACAGGTGGATTAAAATAATTCCAGCTGTTTGTTCATATATATTTTTAACAACTTTTGTATTTACCAAAAGCCGTGGTATGATTGCAGTTGTACCTGTTATAGCTGTTATTTATCTAATTGCCATTCCAAAAGGAAGCAGGATTAAATGTGTTATTTACGGGATATCTTCTATTATACCTTCAGCAATCATTTCTGTTCTGATGTATAAGTATATAATGAATACCGCAGGAAATGAATCTAAAATATGGATTTTATTCTTTGCAGGAATTGTAATTTCTGTTATAATAAACATTGTTATTTCGATAATATCTCCATTTATGGAAAAGATAAGCTGGAAGGTTTATGTCTCAGCAGCTGTATTATGTGTCGTTATTGGTGCTACAGTTGTTGTTGTATCCATGAATTCAACGGAAAAGCTTGAGCTGGTTTATCCTGAAGGCTCTGAGCACAGAGTTGTCAGCACTTTAAAGAGTGTAATATTGGAGCCGGGCAAGGATTATAAGCTGGTTTATGATGTTGATGCAAAGATAAATGGTGACAAGCCGAGTGCCTATACCATTATAATAAACTATAAAAGGGAACGGGACCTTGTTGTAAATGAAAGAGAAGTTCATATAACACAGTATAGCGGTCAAGCAACAAATGGGATTGAAAAGAGAGAGCTTCCCTTTAAGCTTCCATCTGATAGTAAAGTTGTAAATATTACTTTCAGAAATGATTATAGTGGTACAAGCTCAGTATTCGATAATGTTAAAGTTATTGATGCAGCTTCGGGTAAGGTTTCGAAAAACATTGCAATGAAATATAAATATTCGCTGGGTAATTTACCTGAGCTTGTGCAGATAAATTTGGTTTCAAGAAGTCTCGTGGAGCGTTCCATATTTAACAGAGATGCTGTAAATATGTTTAAAGACCGCTGGCTATTGGGCGGAGGCGGAGGAACCTGGGCAGCATTGAATTTTTCATATCAGTCATTCCTTTATTGGAGTACTCAGGCTCATAATTATTTTGCCCAGATAGCAGTGGAATGCGGTATTGTTGGTATAATTGTGCTGATATTCCTTATACTATCCATAGTAGCTATATTTGTATCGGAGTTGAAATATAAAAGAAAATCCGAAATAGAAGAGCGAATCTTGCAAGGAGCTTTGTTTGCAGCCATTTTGGGAATGCTTATGCACTCGATTGTGGACTTTGATTTTTCATTATCGGCAGTGTTCTTGCTTTTCTGGCAGTTGTTAGGCATATTCAATTCAAGATATAGAAATACATCTGTAGTGGAAGAGCTTGAAACTAAAAATGCAGTTGTAAGATATTTGAGTAAATTCTCAAAAATGAAAACAGTAAATCTTCATGCTTTTGTTATGCTTACTCTTGCCATAATCATAATGTTTGTTCCTGTTTTTATCAAGTCGGCTAATGCAAATGGAAGAGAAGCGGTGAGTGTCAGTTCTTCCAACATTGATAAGGCAACATCCATGATGAAGAGCGCATCAAGCTTTGATCCGTGGATGGTGGAGTATAAGCTTGATTATGTAAAGCTTGTTCTTTCAAAGGAGCAAAAGACTCAAGAGGATATCAACAGTGCGAAGGACGCCCTTAAGGCAGCTGAAAAGCTGGCATGGTATAGTGCAGAAAACCTGCCTAAGGTTGGTTCCCTTTATTTGAATATGGGAGAAATAGATAAAGGTTTGAGCTTGTTTGACAGATCTGCGAAGCTCCGTCCATTAAGGCCTGAGGAATGGCAGCAAAAGCTTGGTGCTTATTACAGCGTTATTGGATTTTATATACAGAATAAGGACAAGAACAAGGCTTTAACATATCTGGATAAAGCACTAAAGGTCAAAGATGAAGTTGTTGAAGCAAATAAGAGCAATATGAATCCCTTTGCTTTTAACTCTGCAACATTGGAGTTGTATGAGAAAGTAATATATTTGAAGGAAAATCAGGACAAGCTGGAAAGTATAAACGCTGATAAGCTGGTGTTTAACTACGTTGCCGGTTTAGATTGCGATATGAACGGTAAGCCTGATCAGCTTGTGTCCAGTGGAGATAATGCTGTTATTAGTGAGAAGGATGACGGTATTTTAGTGGTGCAAAGTAACAACGGAGCAAAGAATGGCTATATTGAAACAAGAAAGCTTAATTTTGCAGCAGAAAAGAATTATAAGATTGAGGTTGAGCTTGCTAATGAAAGTTCCCTAAAAGCTCTGCCATACGGTATTACAGGCTTTAGCACCAAGCAGGAAAGTCTTATAGCCACAGGAAAAGTGTATTCAACCCAGGTTTCTTTTCCTAAGGAATTTAAGCCTTCAGACAATATACTAAGAATCCATACTCCTGAAAAGCTGGAAATAAAAAGCATAAGGATTGTAGAAATGTAGTTGGGGGAGATTTGATGGACCAAATTAACTTAAAAGATATAATTAAGCTAATAATAAAGAGAAAATGGACTATTTTGGTCTTTACGGCTTGCTGTGCCATAATTAGTGCAGTAGTAAGCATTTATTTAGTCATGCCCTCATACAGCCACAGGATTATATTCAGTATAAGTCCTGTTGACCTTAAGTCAGGATTGGAGACACAGGAAACAATTATTGCAGGTGGAGTGCTACCGGATAATAACGAAACATACAACAAGCAGGCAAACAGAATGCTTGGGGCTATATTGAATAAAATGTCATATCCAAGATATGATGCGGATTCCGTTGCAGCCATGATTGGCAGTAAAGAGTTTAAAGACAAGATTTATGGCGGAAAGTCGGACGGTAGTGTGTCAACCAATGTGTCAGCAAACAAGGACTTAAATCAAATAACAATAGTGTCTCAGTCCCAATTCCCTGATGAGCTTATGAATGTTGGAAAGGCTGTTAAAGATTATCTTCCCGGCTATGTATCTAGCGAAGCGTCAAAATCAATTGAAAAGTCAGCAGGTTTTGTTAAAGACGGGCTTCAGACAGAAAGTGAAAACATTAAAAAGTATAAAAAGGAAATGGATGAATTCTTATCTAAAACAGGCGGAAAAATCGAAAGCCTTTCAATTGAAGATGTTGCAAAGTACAGGGAAATTGAAAACAATTATGTACTTGCTGCACAGGCATATGATTCATATAAGATTATCGAAAAAGAATTGTCACTTATAAAGACGGACTCTATAGAGAGCATGTTGAACATTCAGATGGTATATGAAGACGGTGCACCTTATAAGATTTCTCCTAGAATAAAGGTGAATGTAATACTGGCCTTTGCGGCCGGGTTTATGTTTATAATGTTTTTTCTCATAGTTTTTGAATTTTGGCAAAAAAAGCAGTCGTAGCCAATTATTAGATGGTGCCGTATATGTAAAAATTACACAATAATGCCTAATGGAGGGAATGACTATGAAAATTCTTATAACAGGCTGCAGAGGCCAACTTGGATTGGAATTGACAAGGCAGTTTAATGAATTTGACGGATTATACAGTTTGATTGAAACTGATGTCCACAACCTTGATATAACAAATCAGGCAATGGTTTTTGACCTGGTTAAAACCCAAAAGCCTGATGTGATAATAAATTGTGCTGCATATACAAATGTTGATGGATGTGAGAGTGATGAATTAAACGCCTACAGGGTTAACGCAATAGGCCCGCAGAACCTCTCAGCCGCAGCATTCTCAGTAGGTGCAAAGATAGTGCAGGTATCCACGGACTATGTTTTTGACGGAACAGGAAGTTCCCCCAAAATTGAGACTGATCCTATAAATCCCAGGAGCGTATACGGAAAAAGCAAGGCAATGGGAGAAATACTTGTTAAGGAAATAAACCCAAGACATTTTATTGTTAGAACAGCATGGCTTTACGGAGAAGGCAATAATTTTGTGAGGACGATGCTTAAGCTGTCAAAGGAGAGAGATGAGGTAAAGGTGGTTAATGATCAGTTTGGCTCTCCTACAAGTACTAAAGATCTGGCAAGATGCATTATTAAGCTTATAAACACCGAGAGCTATGGAACATATCATGGGACATGCGAAGGAAGCTGCAGTTGGAATCAGTTTGCTAAAAAGATTTTTGAGATTAAAGGAATTAATATAAAGGTAAGTGATATCACAACAGAGGAATTGAACCGACCCGCAGAAAGGCCTAAGTATTCAGTTCTTGACAATTTTATGCTAAGGCTTATAGGTATAAATGAATTCAGAAGTTGGGAAGAGGCATTAATAGATTACTTGAAAGGAGAGGTTTGATTATGAAAGGCATTATTTTAGCTGGAGGGACAGGATCAAGGCTGAGCCCGCTTACTAAGGTGACAAATAAGCATCTTCTGCCGGTGGGTAGGTATCCAATGATATATCATCCTATCTCAAAGCTTAAAGCAGCAGGACTTAAGGACATTTTTGTGGTAACGGGAAAGGAGCATGCCGGGTCAATAGTAAATCTTTTAGGCAGCGGATATGAGATGGGATTGAAGTTTACATACCGGATACAGGATCAGGCAGGTGGGATTGCACAAGCACTAGGGCTTGCAGAGGAATTTGTTGGAAATGATAAATGTGTTGTAATTTTAGGGGATAACATTTTTGAAGATAATATTAAAGAGTTTGTTGAAAAGTTTAATGAGCAGCCTGAGGGTGCAAAGATTCTCATTAAAGAGGTTGAAGATCCTCAAAGATATGGAGTTGCAGAACTTTCAGGAGATAAGGTTGTTTCAATTGAAGAGAAACCCAAAAACCCAAAATCAAACTACAGTGTAACTGGAATATATATGTATGACAGCAGTGTTTTTGATATAATTAAGACTCTTAAGCCTTCCGGCAGGGGAGAGTTGGAAATTACAGATGTAAACAACGAGTATATCAGGAGAGGAACAATGACAAGTGATGTATTAAAGGGCTGGTGGACTGATGCCGGAACATTTGATAGTCTGGCTTATGCCAATAAGCTTGTTGAAAATGTGGAAATAAGTCTCTAATCTATTTGTGAATTTTAAAATTCGAATTCTCTCTATTTGAGTAATTATACGTATTATGGAGGATACTATGAAGAACATTATAGTTACCGGTGGAGCCGGTTTTATAGGAAGTAATTTTGTAATTTACATGCTTCAAAAATATAATGATATAAAAATAATAAATTTAGACAAATTAACATATGCAGGGAATCTGGAAAACTTGAAATCCGTCCAGGACAATAAGAACTATGTATTTGTCCAGGGAGATATTTGTGACAGGGAGCTTGTAGATAGATTATTTAAGGAGTACAATGTAACCCATGTGATTAATTTTGCGGCAGAAAGTCATGTTGACAGGAGCATTGCTGATCCTGATATATTTATAAAGACAAATGTGGGAGGTACCGCCAATCTACTAAATATTGCCAGGAAATACTGGGAAGTGGACGGTAAATATAAGGAAGGAGTTAAGTATTTGCAGGTTTCTACTGATGAAGTGTATGGATCCCTTGGAGAAACCGGCTTCTTTACAGAAACAACTCCATTAGACCCTCATAGCCCTTACTCTGCAAGCAAGGCTGGAGGAGACCTTATTGTTAAGGCTTATGCAGATACTTACGGTATGCCGGTAAATATTACAAGATGCAGCAACAATTATGGGCCTTACCAGTTCCCTGAGAAGCTCATACCCCTCATGATAAACAATGCTCTTTCAAAGAAGCCTCTTCCAGTATATGGTGACGGTAAGAATATTCGTGACTGGCTTTATGTTGAAGATCACTGTAGTGCTATTGATATGGTGCTCCATAATGGAAAGCCCGGTGAGATATATAATATTGGAGGGCATAATGAAAGAGAGAACATCCAAATAGTTAAGACTATCATAGGCTATCTCAGAGAGCATGTAGACAGCACAATAGATGAAAACCTCATTAAGTATGTGGAAGACAGGAAAGGTCATGACAGAAGATACGGTATCGATCCTGAAAAAATAAAGAGAGAGCTTGGATGGTATCCGGTCACAACTTTTGAAGTTGGAATAGAAAAGACAATCAAATGGTATCTTGATAACAAGGAATGGATGGATAACATAACTTCAGGAGAATACCAGAATTATTACAAGAGCATGTATGAAAAGGATGTGTAGCTATTGGGAAAGTTCAAATTTATCGATACGGGAATTAAAGATCTTTATGTTATAGAGCCTACGGTATTTGGGGATAACAGAGGATATTTCATGGAAACATATAACTATAATGATTTTAAGGAAGCCGGATTGGACATGGTTTTTGTCCAGGATAACCAGTCAAAATCCTTCAAAGGAGTCTTAAGAGGACTCCATTTTCAAGTTAATTACCCTCAAGGGAAGCTTGTAAGGGTGTTGTCCGGCGAGGTTTTTGATGTAGGAGTGGATTTGAGGAAGGATTCACCTACTTATAAAAAGTGGTTTGGAGTTGTCCTCTCCGGAGAGAATAAAAAGCAGTTTTATATACCCCCGGGATTTGCACACGGTTTTTTGGTTTTATCCGATGAGGCCGAGTTTGCGTACAAGTGTACCGAGTTCTATCATCCTGAAGATGAAAGTGGAATTATATGGAACGATCCTTCCATTGGAATAGAATGGCCTTTAGATGGTATAGGGGAAATTATTCTTTCCGAGAAGGACAAAAAGCTTGGGACTTTATGAGAATAAGTAAATTATCTCTGCCTTATCTCAAAAGGATTATGAAGTCGGAAGATGCGGCAGGGCTGGCAAGCAACTTTATATCACTTACTGTTGTTCAGGGGCTCAATTATATTTTGCCCCTTATAACTGTACCTTATATAACAAGGGTATTGGGTGTTACCAATTTTGCAACTGTCAACATTGCCGTAGCTATTATGGCCTATTTTACTATTTTTACCGATTATGGTTTTAATTTGTCAGCTACAAGGGATATTTCAATCAACAGAGATGACAAAGAGAAAGTATCTGCTATTTTCAGTTCGGTTATGGTAATTAAAACCATATTATGTTTGATAGGTTTAATAGTTCTGACAGTCATGGTGTTTGGTATTAAAGCATTGAAGGATGATTATCAGGTATATCTCATTTCTTATGGACTTGTATTTGGAAACGTATTGTTTCCTATATGGTATTTCCAGGGAATTGAGAAGATGAAATATATTACACCTATCAATATTATTTGCAGGGGTGTAATAACCGTACTAATATTTGTACTTGTAAAAAATAGAGATGACGCGGTTATATATGCTGGGCTCAATAGTTTGTCATCAATTGTAATAGGATTAATCAGTCTTGGGTTGGTTTTCTTTAAATTCAAGGTTAGGTTTAGGAAGCCCGATTTACGAAATATTAAGACCCAGATAGTAGAAGGCTGGTATGTTTTTATATCATCAGTAAGCATGGTAATATACACATCCTCTACTACTATAATACTTGGATTTGTAGTTAGCAAAGAAGCTGCGGGATATTATGCAGGGGCAGATAAGATAAGGGTAGCGGTTCAAGGATTGATAGTACCGCTATTTCAGACTGTTTATCCCTATGTAAATAAATTGGCAAAGGAATCGACTGCAAAGGTTTTAAGCTTTATTCGAAAAGAGCTTATTATATTTGGCACAGCGGGATTTGTATTATCACTGATTCTTTCAATTAAATCTGACTTTGTTGTTGTTATGTTTTTAGGGAAGGAATATTTAAATTCGATTGAGGTCCTTGAAGTCCTGGCATTTGCACCGTTTCTTGTATTGTTGGGGAATATAGTTACTGTGCAGGGATTGCTTTCACTCGGATTGAAAAAAGAATATTCAAGGATATATATGATAACCAGTGTTATTGGAATTATAGCCATGTTTTTGCTCATTGAACTATTCAATGCAGTAGGTGCAGCTTATGCGGTGTTGTTTATAGAGGCACTTATGGTGGCTTTTACATTATATTATCTTAAAAAGAAGGGCATAAGTTTATTTAAGAGGTAAACGTTAGTATATAAGGCAAGTTTATAAGGAGTACTCATGACAGATTTGGATTCGTTTAAAAATCAAATATGTGCTGTAATCGTAACCTTTCATCCCGATGAGCAGCTTAAGGACCGTGTAGATAAAATTTTAAGACAGTCGGGCAATGTCGTATTGGTTGACAATAATTCGTCCCCGACTGAGCTTGAAATGATTAGGGGAATAGTTTCCGGTACGGATAACTGCTTTCTTATTGAGAATGGCAGCAATCTAGGAATTGCTGAGGCACTTAACAGAGGGGTTGAATTTGCAAAGGGGAAGGGTTCAAGGTGGGTACTGTTATTTGATCAGGACACTGTTATTTATGATAATTTGCTTGAGAGTATATATGAAGTCTATACAGCGTACCCGGAAAAGGATAAAATTGCTGTTATAGGCTCTAATTTTACAGATACCTATACTCATAAAAATGTTTATGGGAATGAAGAAGACAAAGGCAGTTTATGGCTTGAAATGCTTACAGTAATCACATCGGGTAGCTTTATACCCATAGATGTGTTTGACAGGGTAGGTTATTTTAGGTCAGATTTCTTTATTGATCATGTTGATGATGAGTTTTGCCTCAGAGCAAAGTACAAAGGATATAAAATACTTCTTATGAGAAAGGAAACTATGAGGCACAGTTTTGGAGCGGCAACTATGCATAGGTTTCTCTGGAGGCGTGTGGGAACATCAAATCATTCGCCTTTAAGAAGGTATTATATGACACGTAACCATATTGTACTTATAAAGGAGTATTTGACCAGGGAACCTGCATGGGTAATTGATACTGTGTTTACAAGATTTAAGTCACTTATTTTAATGCTATTGTTTGAAGAAAAGCGGTTTTTAAAATTAAAGGCAATGCTAAGAGGCTTTATAAACGGGCTGTTTGGCAAACAATTAAGGAAATATTGACATAAACTTTATTGTTGATTATTGAGGTGAAGAAATGCTATTGGTTACAGGTATAACAGGTCACAGCGGAAGTCATTTTTTACAGGAGCTCATCAAAAACAATTACAAAGAACCTATTCGATGCATTGTAAGGCATTCTTCCGATACCGGCTTGTTGGATAGTAGCGGGCTCAATATAGAAAAAGTTTTTGGAGATCTAAATGACCCTGACATTTTGGATAAGGCGATGGTTGGAGTTGACACAGTTATGCATATCAGCTCAATTTTTTATTCTGTCGCAGTTTTGAAGGCCGCCATAAAAAACAATGTTAAAAAAGTTATACTTGTTCATACAACCGGTGTTTATTCAAAGTATAAAGCAGCATCTGAAGAATATAAGAATATTGAAATGAATATTGACAGCATATTGAAAAATAGCGGTAACAATATTGGCGTGATTTACTTAAGACCTACAATGATTTATGGCTGCATTAACGACAGAAACATGATTGTATTTATTAAAATGATAGACAGGCTAAGATTGTTTCCGGTTATTAGCGGAGGTAAAAATTTACTCCAGCCTGTCAACGGCAGGGATCTTGGAAAGGCGTATTATCAAATACTGGAGAAAAAGGAAATAGTTAATGGGGACTACATATTATCAGGTGAAAAACCCATTTCAATGATAGATATGTTTAAACTTATAAGTGAGTTTCTTAATAAAAAAACTGTTTTTATAAGCATACCTCTGGCTTTAGGGGTATTTATGGCAAGATGCCTTAAGTTTTTTACATTTGGCAAGATTGATTTTATAGAAAAAGTACAAAGAATGGGTGAAGATAGAAGCTTTTCACATGAAACAGCAAAAAGGGATTTTGGATATTCGCCTATGCCTTTTGCTGAAGGATTAAAAATGGAAATTGACGAGTACTTAAAAAAGTGCAAATAGAAAGTAGGCATTTTTTATGGAAACAGGTACTGTAACAAATATAAATAAATCAAAATACAGATTGGCTGAATTTATTTGCCTTGCCTGTGTATGTGTTTTTATTGGACTTTCCACGGGAATATCGGGAACCGGTATGATGGGAAGTCTCATAGTTTCTTCAAGCCTTGTATTTATAATGGCAGGACTGTTAAAAAAGCGTGAGACAAGCCTTGTAATCATAATGGGAATAGCATTTATATCAAGAGTTGCACTTGCAGTTATAAATTCGTTTGTATTTTCTCTGCCAGATACCAACGCAGATGCCATCGTATTTGAATCTTTAGGATGGGATATTGCCAAGGCGTGGAATTCTGGAACTATTCCGCCGGATACACCGGGTGCCTACTTGTATTCAAAATTCATTGGAGCAGTTTATTTCATTACAGGAAGATCACCCTTTATTATACAATACTTCAATGTGTTTTTTGGTTTTATAACTGTTTATTTTGTTTATAAGCTTGTGATTGAATTGGGAGGATCAAAACGGTCTGCAAATATTGGAGCTTTCATAGCAGCCGTATTTCCTACGTTGAATTTATATTCTGCAGTTATATTAAGAGAAAATATTATTACAATGATGAGCCTCATATCGGTATACTTTTTTATAAAATGGCTTGGTACGGGGCATATAATAAGAATCGTTCTTGCGGTTTTGTTTTTGGCAGGAGCAGCTTCGGTACATGGAGGAGTAATAATTGTAGGAGGCATATATCTGTTTTTTTACTGCTTCTACAAGCCGAAGGAAAAGAAATGGAGTCTTATAAATAAAGAAGCATTGATAGCAATAGGGATTACTGCAGTTGTATTTGTGTTTTTCAGGGCAAGGCTTTTAAACAAGCTTCCATCCGACATTACCCTTATTTTCTCACCGGAATATCTCACCAGCAGGCTTGTGCCTCTAGCGGTGGGTAGAACTGCATACCTTGTAGGGTATTATCCTGCTTCCTTAATTGACATAGTAATACATACCCCTGTAAGAATATTGCATTTTTTACTAACACCATTTCCATGGATGGTTTCGTCTTTGTCTGATATAATAGGTACCGTTGATGCTATAATATATGGAATATTATGTTTTTTTACCTATAAAGGATTGAAGAGGTCAGAGGGATTTAACAGAATTTTAATGTTAGCTCTATTGGGCATTATTATTATTGAGGTGTTTACATTTGCATGGGGAACATCAAACTATGGAACAGCTATAAGGCACAGGCAGAAGTTTGTATGTCTTATGATTGCTGCCGGGGCTATCGGGATGTGTGGATATGAAAAAAAAGATTGATATAATTATTGTAAATTGGAATTCGGGTAATCAGTTAAGGGAATGTTTGTCCACAATAAGGACAGAGTATGAAAATTTTTGTGTTTCTAAGGTCATCATTGTTGATAATGCTTCAAAGGATGATTCTCTTGATAATTTGGAAAACTTAAACATTCCGTTGGAAATAATCCGCAACACATATAATGCGGGCTTTGGTGCTGCCTGCAATCAGGGGGCGGAAAAAAGCAATGCGGAGTATTTGCTTTTTTTAAATCCGGATACAAGGCTCAATGAGAATTCTCTTGAAAAGCCTTTTTTGTATATGGAGAACGAGAATAACAGCAGGGTAGGGGTATGCAGCATAAAGCTCATTGATGAAACAGGCATGCCTGGAAGAACTTGCACTTGTATACCTAAGCCCCGACACTTTTTTGTTAAAATATTGGGTTTAGACCATATATTTCCTAAGGTATTCAGAAGTCATTTTATGACTGAATGGGATCACAATGACAGCAGGCAGGTTGATCATGTGATAGGAGCTTTTTATTTTGTCAGAAGAGATGTTTTTGTTGAGGCCGGAAAGTTCGACGAGAGGTTTTTTGTATATCTGGAAGATCTGGATCTCTCCGTGCGGATTAACAGGCTAGGGTATATCATATATTATCTTGCCGATGCAGATGCGTTTCACAAGGGTGGAGGTACGTCGGAACAGGTGAAGGCAACAAGGCTGTTTTATTCTATTAGAAGCCGTATTATTTATGGATTTAAACATTTTAACATTTTGTCGGCATGGCTTCTTCTTGTGGCTACCTATACGCTAGAGCCTATTGCACGTTTCACATTGGCACTGTTGCACAGATCTGCCAAGGAATTGGTTGAAACAGCACAGGGATATAAAATGCTTTTTAAAGCTTTGCCGGAAATATTGAGAAAAACTTCTCGATAAACGATTTTTATTGAAAGGTAAGGAATGAGGCATGAAGATATTAATGTTGCCCAAATATCATAAGGAAGGCCCTAGCTCAAGATACAGGCTCTACAATTATATTGAATATTTTGAGGAAAGAGGCCATGCCGTTGATGTAAAGCCTCTTTTATTTGACGGCTATGTCAAAAACTTATATTCAAAGAGAAAAATAAGTCCAATAAAAATAGCAATGGATATTATCAATAGGATTTTTTTTCTCATGTTTAATAAAAGAAAATATGATGTGCTTATTATAGAAAAAGAGCTTTTTACCAATTTGCCTTATTTCTTGGAAAAATTTCTTCTTAAAGGTGTAACTTATACACTTGATTATGATGATGCCATAAGTATAAATTATAAAAAGAGCAGGGTTAAAAGTATTTTCTTAAAGAATAAAATAGATAAGCTTACAAAGCATGCTTCGGTAGTTACGGTAGGGAACAGATGGTATTGGAATGAGCTTGTGAATGCAAAGCTGTGGTACCTTCCAACGGTTGTTGATCTTAAAATATATAAAAAGAGTGATGCCGAAAAAAGATCAAATAATATTCCCGTAATCGTCTGGATAGGTTCGCCGGCAACAGTGCAGTATCTAAGCACAATTTCAGAAGCACTAAGAAGACTGTCAAAAAAGCATGATTATATATTGAGGGTAATTGGCGGAGAATTTGTTTTAGACGGTGTAAATGTTGAATGTGTTAAATGGTCTCAGGATTCTGAGTTTCGATACATTCATGAATCTGACATAGGTATAATGCCTCTTTTGGACACAATATGGGAAAAGGGCAAATGCGGATTTAAGCTTATTCAATACATGGCATCGGGAATACCTACCGTAGCCTCTCCTGAACCTGCCAATGTTGAAATTACGGTTCAGGGCAGCACAGGATTTATTGCATCAAATGATGACGAATGGGTAAAATACATGTCCATTCTTATTGAAAACAAAGCTCTGAGAGAGCAGATGGGTGAAGCAGCAAGGAAAAGAGCGGAAGAATGCTATTCATATCAGGTATGGGGAAGTAAGTTTGTAAGTCTTATTGAGGATGTATCGACTAATAAACTAAATGTAATATGATTTTTGGTGATTTCTGAAGCTTTACTTGGAAGGTTGCAGAGTGTTATAATGTGTCCGTAAAATCGAATGTAAATTAAGAATACCAAATAATTATATGTTAGGGAAAATAAACAATGTGTGGAATAAACGGATTCGTATTGGAGAAAAAAGCTTCTGCTGATGAAAATAAAAACATAATAAATAAAATGAATTCCTTCATTATATACCGCGGGCCGGACAGTGACGGTATATATGCAGACGATAAAGTAGCACTTGGGATGAGGCGTCTTTCAATTATCGACTTGAGTACGGGAAAGCAGCCTATCTACAATGAGTACGGCACAAAGGTAATTGTATTTAACGGTGAGATATACAATTTCAAGGGCCTTAGAGACGAACTTAAAAGTAAGGGCCACAAGTTTAAAACAAAAAGCGATACTGAGGTTATACTTCATTCATATGAAGAGTATGGCACAAAGTGTCTGGAAAAGTTAAACGGAATGTTTGCCTTTGCAATTTATGATATTAATAGCAGTGAAATGTTTATTGCAAGGGACAGGGCAGGTGAAAAGCCTCTATATTATTACAGGGATCATGAGAAGTTTGTATTTGCTTCAGAGCTTAAAAGCATAATCAAAACATTTGATATAAAAAAGGAGATAAACAAAAAAGCATTAAATCAGTACTTTTCATTAACATATATTCCGGCACCTCTTACCATATTTGAAAACATATACAAGCTGGAAGCAGGCTCATTTATTTTATATAAGGAAGGAAAATTTAATATTGAAAGGTACTGGGATATTGACAGTCGGAAGGTAGATATAATCTACAGTTATGATGAATGTAAAAGAAGGCTCAGAGAGGCATTGTTTAATTCAGTTGAGCAAAAGATGATTAGTGATGTGCCTTTGGGGGCATTTTTAAGTGGGGGAATTGACTCCAGCATAATGGTAGGAATCATGTCAAAGCTGTCTTCAAGGCCGGTTGAAACATTTACAATAGGATTTAAGATCAAGGAGTTTGACGAAAGTGACAGGGCAGAAATAGTTTCAAGGAGCAACAAAACAAACCATCATGTGCATTTTCTAGACTACAGCCATGCAGTTGAAGAGCTGGAAAACATATTGGAAACATTTGATGAGCCTTTTGCAGATTCGTCATCTATACCTACCTACTTTGTTTCTAAGTTTGCAGCCCAACATGTCAAGGTGGTATTGACAGGGGATGCAGGGGATGAACTTTTTGCCGGCTATAGCAAGTATATGGTGAATTATTATTCCGATTTGTATAATAAAGTACCCAGGATGCTTAGAAAGAATTTTATTGAGCCACTGGTATACAAGATGCCGGATAGGAGCTCTATTTCAAGGAAAGTCAGAAAGGTTATTGAAAGCACCGGAAAGAATTTGTTTGAAAAACGCAGGGAGCTTATGTTCCTTGGCTTTAATGGAGATAGAATCGGTAAACTCTTAAAAGCGGGAAATATTGCCGGTGATGCATATGATATAATTGAGAAGGCGTATAATAGAAATTCCGAGTTTGAAGAACTTACAAGAACCCTTTATACCGACTTTAAGATTGTCCTTGAAGGGGACATGCTTGTTAAGGTAGACAGGATGAGTATGTTAAACTCTATTGAAACAAGGGTTCCAATGCTCGATAAAAATGTTATTGAGCTGGCATTTAGTATGCCGCCGGATTTTAAAATTAAAGGAAGGAATCAAAAATTTATTTTAAAGGATACATTTAAAGATTTGATTCCAAATGAAATCCTCGGTAAATCCAAAAGGGGATTTGCTGTTCCCATTGGAGAATGGTTTAAGGGACCGCTCAAAAATATGCTTTTGAAGTTTCTTTCAAAGGAGTTTATTTTAGAGCAGGGAATATTCGAGTATGAATATATTAAAAGCCTTCTGGAAGACCACTTTGCTGAAAGGGTTAATAACGCTTATCCTCTCTGGGCTTTGTTTGTTTTCCAGAATTGGTACAGAAAATATTATAATTGATAAGGTTGGTAAATAAATGGATAAAAAGCTAAAAATGCTCCAAATCTGTGCGGTAGGGTTCACGGTTGAAAAGCTTCTGATACCGCTTATTGAAGAGATGAATAAGGAGTATGATGTTACTACTGTTTGTACAAAGGACGATATTTCAGAAAGGCTAAAGGTCAAGGGATATAAAATTCACAATATAAATATTGCTCGTAAAATAAGCCCTGTCAGCAATCTAAAAACTATATGGGAGCTTTATAAATACATGAAGGCCGAGAAATTCCATATAGTGCATGTACACACGCCTGTGGCCGGAATTTTAGGAAGAATAGCCGCAAAGCTTGCAAGGATTCCTATAGTCATATATACGGCACATGGCTTTTACTTCCATGACAATATGGGCACTGTAAAAAAGAATATATTTATCGGCATAGAAAAGCTTGGAGGGTGGCTTTCAGACTTTATATTCACCCAAAGCAGTGAGGACTGCAGGACTGCCATTGAAAAGAAGATCATAGACAAGTCAAAAATTCTCACAATCGGTAATGGAGTTGATGTGGATAGATTTGATCCTTCCCGCTTTGAAGACGCTATTGCTGCACAGAGTCTTAGAAGGGAGCTGGGAATTCAAGAGAACGATATTGTTGTTACCATACTTGGCAGGGTTGTGAGAGAAAAGGGATATATTGAATGGGTGAAAGCGGCAAAAGAGATTACCGGAATATATAACAATGTTAAGTTTCTTGCCATAGGCGGTACCCTTGAATCGGACAGAGACGGAATAAAAGCTGAACTTGACAGCTTTATAAGCGAAAATAAACTAGATGATAAAGTAATATTTGCAGGGTCGAGATCCGATATACCTGAGCTTCTTGAAGTTACAGATATTTTTACACTTCCGTCTTATAGAGAAGGCATGCCGAGATCATTAATAGAAGCCATGTGCATGTGCAAGCCTGCTGTAGCTACCGATATAAGGGGATGCAGGGAAGAGGTTGAGGAAGGCGAAACAGGCTTTTTAGTTCCGGTAGCCGACCATAATGCATTGGCAGAAAAAATAAGATATTTGATTGATAATCCTGACGAGAGAACAAGAATGGGCATTAATGCCAGAAAGAAAGCATTAGAGGAGTTTGATGAAAAAAAGGTTCTCATCCGTCAGAAGGAAGTTATTAAGAGACTTGTCAATGAACGGAAATTATAATGGGATATGATTGGCAAGTTAATCAACATTTTGGGGTTGATTTACCCATTACAGTTTTATATACTGGGTATATGAACAGAAAGTTGCATTAAAATGCAACTTTTATGCATTCCTTAATAAATAACATTTTTTAGAGAGAGTGGGGCAAATGAAGAGGATTTTTGATTTATTATTTTCCATAGTTGCTATTGTACTGCTATCACCTATATTGTTAGTTTTAGCTCTTATAGTAAAGATTACATCCAAAGGTCCTGTTATATTCAGTCAGCGTCGAATCGGAAAGGACAAGAAGGAGTTTAATATTTATAAATTCAGGAGTATGTATGTCGATACACCAAAGGATGTTCCTACCCATCTTTTGGACAAGCCCGATGCGTTTATAACACCTGTTGGTAAGTTTTTAAGAAAAACAAGCCTTGATGAGCTTCCACAGCTCTTTAATATATTAAAGGGAGAGATGAGCTTTGTAGGACCGAGGCCTGCGTTATACAACCAGTATGATCTTATAGAACTCAGGGATCAGGCCGGAGTAAACAGTGTAAGACCTGGAATAACAGGATGGGCACAAATAAACGGACGGGACGAGCTGCCGATACCCGTTAAGGTTGAATATGACAGGTATTATGTTGAGAAAATGTCTTTCTTATTTGATGTAAAAATTATTCTAAAGACATTTATCAGCGTACTTTTATCAAAGGGTGTTGTAGAGGGCAAGCAGTATGAGGTAAAGGAAAAAGAGCATATTAATGCTTAAAATCTGACATTAAATGTGTTATAACACTTTAATGTATGGGGGGATGATGAAATGAGAAGAAAAATCAGATCCAAGCTTTTAGTGGTTTTAGATATTTTTATAATAAATATTGCCATACTGATTTCGTATTTGATGAGATTTGACGGTGATTTAAGAACCATGCCTCCTGAGGTAAGCAACAATATTATATATATCTTTGCTGTTGCAACAGTGATAAAGCTTTTTTCAAATGGAATATTTAAGCTTTACAGCAGTCTGTGGAGATATGCAGGGATATATGAAATGATAAATATAGTAAAAGCTGCGTTTTTTGGAAATATGGTTATGCAGTGTCTGGTTTTAGCAGAACGTGTATTTGTTGAAAAGGGTATTTTAACGTTTAAAATAACTGTGCCTGTGAGTATTTTTGCCATTTGCTTTCTAGTTGATATTTTTCTGCTTGGCGGTACAAGGTTTGCTTACAGGGTTTTCAGAAGGATTGTAAAGGGCGAGAAAATACAGTTAAAAAATTCAAAAAGGGTATTGATTGCCGGTGGTGGAAATTTAGGAGCTTCACTGATTAAGGAGCTTAGACGGCATACCGAATTAAACAGTGTGCCTGTTGCAATTGTAGATGAAGATCCTTATAAAATAGGTAAGGAAATAAATGGTGTGCCTATAATAGGTCAAAATAAAGATATTTTGGATATAATAATCCGCAAAAAGATTGATGAGGTTATTATCACCATACCAAGTGCTTCCAACCAGGTAATTAATGAAATATATAATGAATGCTCCAAGACAGACTGTAAAGTCAAAATATTGCCTTCAATGGCACAGCTTATTGATGAGACAGTCATGATACAGAAAATAAGGGATGTTAACATAGAGGACCTTCTAGGAAGAGAGCCTGTTAATTTGGACATCGAGACAATAGCGTCCTATATAGAAGATCATGTAATAATCGTTACAGGCGGAGGCGGATCAATAGGATCTGAATTGTGCAGGCAGATAGCGTCATTTAAGCCTAGACAGCTTATAATATTGGATAATTATGAAAATAATGCATATGATATTCAAAATGAGCTTATGTATAATTATCCTGACCTTAATTTAGTAACTATTATTGCAAATATAAGGGAAAAACATAGAATTGACAGTATATTCAAAAAGTACAGACCTAATGTGGTATTCCATGCAGCAGCACATAAGCATGTTCCTCTTATGGAAGCAAACCCTACGGAGGCTATAAAAAACAATGTTTTCGGAACCATGAATGTAGCTGAGTGTGCGGACAAGTATGGCGTAAAAAGATTTGTGCTTATTTCAACGGATAAAGCTGTTAACCCTACAAATATCATGGGTGCTACTAAAAGAATTGCTGAAATGATAGTTCAAGCCATAAACTCCCAGAGTAAGACGGAGTTTGTAGCTGTAAGATTCGGTAATGTGCTTGGAAGTAACGGCAGTGTTATTCCTTTATTTAAAAAGCAAATTGAACAGGGAGGACCTGTAACGGTTACTCATCCTGAGGTTACAAGGTTTTTTATGACTATTCCTGAAGCCGTTCAACTGGTTATTCAGGCCGGTGCTATGGCAAAGGGCGGGGAAATATTCGTACTGGATATGGGAAAACCCGTTAAGATATATGATTTAGCAAGAAACCTGATAAAGCTATCAGGTTTCGAGCCTGATGAAGATATAAAAATTGAGTTTACAGGATTAAGACCCGGTGAAAAATTGTATGAAGAGCTCCTTATGGATGAAGAGGGTCTTAAATCCACTGCCAATAAAAAAATATTCGTAGCGAAACCTGTTTTTACTGATTTTGTACTTTTAAAGCGTGAGCTGGATCGACTCAAGGAGATTATAATGACTGATGCCAATGAAGCCATGGAATATGTTCAGATGATTGTTCCTACTTATAAAAAAGCTCAATAGAAAAAGATATTATAGTTTTTTGTTATAAAAGGTTAAAACCCTGTCAAGCCTTCTGCTGTATTGTTGGACGGGGTGACTCTGCAGATCGAAGTTGTTGATTTCAATGAGTTTGTTAAGACGAATGTGCATACGGGCAATCAGTGAATACATGAGTTCTTTTGACATGAAATAATAGCCTCCTTTAATTGACTTGATAAATCAACTGACTTTATTTCAGAATAACGGAATAAATATTAGATCAACTGAAATCATACATTAATATCGATTCTCTAATTAAGCCAATATGGACAACCTGTTTAATTCTAATTATAGCACATATTGGAAATTTATCAATGGAAAATATTAAAATTTATAACCCATAAATTTGTGATTTTATTTTAGCTTATAAATGATATAATGTATAAAGAATACTTTACAATTAATATTTTATACAACTATATAGTATTAAATATATATCATTTTCTGTTAGGAGTGTGTTTTGTGAATAAGAGAATATTGATAGTGGAAGATGAGAAAAACATTGTTGACATTTTGAAGTTTAACCTTGTAAAAGAAGGATTCGATACAATAGAAGCAAATGATGGAGAGCAAGGGCTGGAATTGGCACTCAAAGAAAAGCCTGACTTGATTCTTCTTGACATCATGCTGCCTAAAATGGATGGGTTTACGGTATGCCGAAAGATTAGGCAAAGTCTTTCCACGCCCATATTAATGCTTACAGCCAAGGAAGAAGAAGTGGACAAGGTTTTAGGTCTTGAGCTCGGAGCAGATGATTATATCACAAAGCCATTTAGTCCAAGGGAACTAATGGCAAGGGTTAAGGCTAACATTAGAAGAACAGCACTCTCAGAAACGCAATCTTCAAGCTCTGACAGTATAATGAGGATAGGTAATCTTGTTATCGATTTTGAACGCTATGAGATAAAGAACGACAATACTCCCATAGAGCTGACTTTAAGGGAATTTGAGCTTGTTAAGTTTTT
Source organism: Pseudobacteroides sp. (assembly GCA_035370245.1). GTDB lineage: Bacteria > Bacillota > Clostridia > Acetivibrionales > DSM-2933 > Pseudobacteroides. Next base: position 19,849 of record DAOOVO010000022.1, on the reverse strand, counting down.
GGCTCTATCCCAGGGACAGGTATTTTCCAGAGAGGTTCTTCTGGAAAAGGTATGGGGTTATGAATATTACGGAGATGTGCGTACTGTTGATGTGACTGTACGAAGAATAAGAGAAAAACTGGAGAAGAACCCAAGTGAGCCTGAGTATATAATTACAAAAAGAGGAGTGGGTTACTACTTCAAAAAGGTAGGATAAGATGCATTTCAGGGAGTTGCGGTGGAAGTTTATAAAGAACTTTTTTTGGAAATTTTCACGAAGCCTGCAGTGGAAATTGGTTTCAATTTTTATTTCAATAACCTTAGCCCTTATGATAATAATGTGGCTATTTTTAATTGACTCAATAGAATCCACTTATTATCAGAGCTTTAAGACAAGCATAGAATCGGGTTTAAACAAATGGGATTATAAAAACAACCCCAATGTAGGAAAAGAGCAGGTTAAAGATGATCTTGTGGGGAGAAATAATGCTATTCTTATTTTCTATGCCGGAGAAGACAGAACTTATGCCATTGTTGACAAAAATAACTTAGACCCTGATGACATTTATTTTTATGATTCCAGGTATAAGGGAAATAACAGAAGAAGTGTCTATCTGGAGGATTTGCTCAAATCAAAGAATTTTGTCACTGCTTTATCGGGAGAGACGGGTGACAAGGAAATTCTTATGCATACCAGTGATGGTACTGCTTTTTATGATTATGCATGGACTAATGGTAAATATATACTCTATTTTAGGTATTATAGGCAGGATTTGGGTAATACTATTGATAATCTCAATGTTGATCTTTTAAAAAGCTCAATAATAGCAATAATCCTTTCATTGCTTATCGGATATCTTCTTTCGAAGACCATTACAATTCCGATTATAAATGTTATGCATAAAGCACAAAAGGTTGCCGGAGGAGATTTTGACCAATTGGTTGATGTGAAATCCGATGATGAGATTGGAAAGTTGACAAAGACATTTAACTTTATGGCTAAAGAGTTAAAGCAGAAGATAATTGGTATATCCAGTGAAAAAAGTAAGGTAGAGACTATTTTGAAATATATGGCAGATGGAGTAATTGCCTTTAATATGTCAGGTGAAGTAATACATTCCAATCCGGCTTCTTTAAGAATGCTGGGTATCAAAGATGCTAACTTTACGTTTTATGAGTTTGCAAAGAGATATTCAATGGATATAAGCTTAGAGGAGTTTCTTGAACCGGAGTCATCTCCCACAAAGGAAACAAATATAAGAACCATGAATAAAATAATTAAAGTCTACTCTGCTTTGTTTACCGATGAGGAAAACAAAGCAGAGGGGATTATTATAGTTCTTCAGGATATTACCGAACAGCAGAGGCTCGAAGAAATGCGGAAGGAGTTCGTTGCAAATGTTTCTCATGAACTTAGGACTCCTCTTACATCTATTAAAAGCTACACTGAGACACTTTTAGACGGCGAATATAAAAATGACGAAATTGCCGAGAAATTTTTAAGTGTTATAAACTCAGAAGCGGACAGGATGACGAGACTTGTTAAAGACCTTTTGCAACTGTCAAGTCTGGACAACAATAAAATGCATTGGAATAAGAAAAATGTCAGTTTGACGGAAATTGTAAAGACTTGCGTAAACAAAATGTCCATAGATGCTAAGAACAAGGAGCAATCATTGGAGTTCTTTGTTGAAGAAGACCCAGGCGGAGTATATGCCGATAGAGATAGAATAGAACAGGTAGTGATTAATTTAATAAGTAACGCCATAAAATATACTCATGTAAAAGGTATTATAACAGTAAGTGTCGGTGTTAAAGATGGCATGGCATTTATTAAAGTGGCTGACACAGGAATCGGTATATCGCAGGAGGATCTTAAGAGAGTATTTGAAAGGTTCTATAGGGTTGACAAGGCACGTTCAAGGGAGATGGGCGGAACAGGCCTTGGATTGGCGATTGCAAAGGAAATTATAGAAGCTCATGGCGGTACCATATCAATTTCCAGTGAACTTGGTGTGGGAACTGTTGTAGTTATAAGTTTGAATTTGTCATGTGAAGTATCCGATAATATGGAAATACTGGAAGAATAACATGTAATTTAATTTTAAATTCAATGTAATAGATTTGTAATATAAAATGTAGTATAATAAACTTAGAATCATATATAGAGACTAAAAAAATTATTTGATTTTGTGTTTAATCGTTTTGAGGTGTTGTACAATGTATAAAAAATTATGTAGTTTTTTGACAATTTTAATAGTGTCGACTTTAATGCTATCAACTGTTTCATTTTCCTACAAAATGGATGGATCAGGAGATGTAGTTGATGATGAAATAATTTACAGGAAGGATACCAAGCCTACTGCCAAACAATTTTTAGTTACTATAACTGCTCCTGAGAATGAAAAAGTTGAGAGTGAAAAGTCCTATGTAATATGCGGTGTTTCAAAAGATAAGGACCCGGATAGCATAGTTGTAAGACTGTTGAGATATGACGAAGAAACCGATACATACATAGACTTCCCTGATTCTGAGGGTGATACCAGATGGGAGCTCGGAAGATTCGGCGTATTGATAAAGGAAATTGAATTTCCTAAAGACGGTGTCAATAAGATAAGAGTTGTGGCGTATAAGAAAGCTTCAGCGAAGGTTCAGACTCTTATACGCGGCGAAAATCTTCAGATTACCGATTATACGGTTATTGTAAAGAAAGATGATATTACAGAAAAGATTAAAAGCGGTATACAAAAAATAACAGATTTTTTTAAAGGTATATTCAAATAAACTAAAATGAAATTTGGGGTTTTTTATGAACCTGGCTAAATGGGAAAGATTAAAATTTTTTGCATTATTGATATTAATAGTGACAAGTATATTACAAGTAGGAATCCTGTGGAGTTTTAAAAAATACGGGGCTCCTAATTATTTTTTAAGTGAGTTTTTCAATAAGCGAAATTCAGCTGCACAAAAAGGCTTGATTGAATTTAAAGAAAATTTGTTCATGCCAAATAGGGTTATTGTGTCGGAAAATATATACACAAATAACTGGCTCATTGATAGAAATAATGAGAATTTTCCCAAGCTTTATGCAGACATGAAGCTTTATCTTGCAGATATTCTTACAAAAAGCGAAATTAAAAGTGACAAAGTGTCACCTCTTACAGAAGGCACTATATTGGAGCTTATGGAAAAACCTTCAGTAACATTTGAATTCAGCACAAGCATCAATTCAAGAATGTTTCCGTGGCTCCTTGATTTTTCAGGCGTTAACATCACAAATAATGAAATTTCCAGTATAAAAAAGGTTATTATTATTCCAAACCTTTCGAATGATCAAAACTTATGCAGTATAGAAATAATAGATGAAGTAAGCCAAAAAGTATTTGAATACAATAGGCCTTTTAAGTATAACACCGATATGGGCAAGGAATGGTACAGTCAATTGATAGACGATTTGGGGAAGCATTCACCTTATTCGGGTTATAGCCTTTTTAACGTCAATGTAAGCAGTATTAACGGAAATAAGAGGATTAAGATTCCTAAAGATATGGTTCTTTTAGTTCCAAAATCCGGCGAGTTCAGTTTATTTAAAAATTATAGCTGTGTTTCACCTGAGGAATTTATTTTAAATAAAAATGACAAAAGTGATTTTGATCTCAACGACAGAATGAAAAGACTAGGTGAAATGATTCTAGGAAATGATTCCGAAAGCTTTTTCCCATCTATAGATATAAATGGTGCAGCTACATTTAAAAATGTGGGTAATACCTATAAGGTTTATAGCAATGGACTTTTGGAATATCATTATCTTCAATCTGACGGTATTGTAAATAAAGGTAAGCTTGAAGATGCTTTTGAGAAGGTTACTGAGTTTATCGGTTCTAGGGTTTATCTTGTTGAATCCGATGATAAAGACTCCCAATATGACATATCCAATGTTGAAATATATCTATCCAAATTTGAAGAAAAGAATGACAGGTACAAATTTACATTTGATTATCGTTTGGATAATGTGCCGGTTTTCTTTAATTTTGAAATCAATGATAAGGGCAAAAGGGTACTAAATAATGCAATAGAAATTGAAGCCACCGATAAAAGAGTTTTAAACTGTTATTGGATAATTAAGAATTTTACACCCATAGCAGATAAGACATATAATTTATTGTTTACAGATATATTGGACAACTTATCCGCTACCAGACCTGACATTGAGTCTATAAAAAATGTTTATCCATGTTATGAGGTTGGTTCAGAAGAAGGTACAAATATTCTTGAGCCACTATGGCTGATAGAACCTGATAAGCAAAAATCATTGCCTGCAAAAATAGATCCATTTACAGAAAAAATGAAACCCAAATAAAGGAGGACGTATGGATTGGTCAAAAGCAAAAAATATTTTGCTTGTTCTTTTTCTAACATTAAACTGCATACTGCTTTATAATAATTATATATCCTTTTCAGGTGGAGGAAGTATTCTTTCTGATGAAATGAGCTCCAATACATTATCTGTTTTAACAAGCAGGGGCGTGGGCTTAAATTGCGAAATACCGCCATCAGCCAAAGCTGCTACAATTATCTATGGTCCGTATTTTGAAGACAGGCAGAAAATTGCCGATGTTTTATTAGGGCCAAAATCAAGGGACACAATTGATGATGGTGAAATCATTGAAGGCACAAAGCGGCTTAAGTTCTATAATAACTACTTTGATTTTGAAGACGTAAGCCCCAGTGGAAGCAATAATATTAACGATATGGAACAGGCAAGGACGTTGCTGGAAAATGTTTTGGGTGATATGGAAATTCCATATAAGGATTTTGAATTAGAAATAAAAAATGAGCTAAAAGGTAACATATATGAGTTTGAATACAATCAGGTTTATGAAGACTACATATTCTATGATAATTACATAAAAGCTCAAATTGGACAAACAGGTATAATAAGATTAGAATTTAAATATAGAAATGTGAGGGGTATTAAAGTCAATCCCAAGCAAAAGACAATTGATGCATACCAGGTGCTGCTTAAGATGACAGATGTTAAGAATGTTATTATAGATGATATCGATATAGGTTTTGGAAGTTATTGGGATAACGGTGTAACTTTGAGTGATTTGCTTTCATGGCGTGTAAGACTTAATGACGGAACAGAAAAATTCTATAGTGCGTTTACGGGGCAAAAGCTTATTGAAATTTTGGATGTTGATTAAGCGGACAAATATTTCCATATATTTCCTAAGAGAGAAAATGGAATTTAAGATGGATAGATATAACTGCACAAAATTTTATATTTTGTTTTGTAAATTATTTATATAAGTGCTATAATTGAAACGTATTGTTTATTATGTATAGAAGTATAAAATTGGGTATAAGTACAAGCATACAGAGTTGAGTTGTGAGACTGCGGCTGTATGTATATGATTTTATATAAAAAGTAGTAATTACCGGATAATTTTAATTTTGTTTATTGAAAGTTGAGGGATGGTTTTGGATAAGTTCGTTATTCGAAGTCAAAGAGCATTAAATGGAGAGGTTAACATAAGTGGTGCCAAAAATGCTGCAGTAGCTATTATTCCGGCAGCATTACTGGTGGATGGTCCTTGTAAGATAGAAAACATACCTGATATACGTGATGTTAGGGTTTTGATTGATATTATTACAAAGCTTGGTGCGGAAGTCAAATTTGATGATGATAATTCAATAAGTGTAAATACACAGTATTTGAATTGTTGCTCAGCACCGTATGAGATGGTTAAATGTATACGAGCATCTTATTATTTGATTGGAGCTCTTTTAGGAAGGTTTAAAAAGGCGGAAGTTGCCTTGCCGGGTGGATGTGATTTTGGATTTAGACCCATAGACCAGCATGTAAAAGGTTTTGAGGCGTTAGGAGCAAAAGTTGTAATAGAGCATGGTCTTGTAAAGGTTAGTGCAGATAAGCTTGTAGGTGCACAAATATATCTTGATGTAGTGAGCCTCGGAGCAACAATTAACCTTATGCTTGCGGCAGTAAAGGCTGAAGGAACTACAATAATCGAAAACGCTGCAAAAGAGCCTTATGTTGTAGATGTTGCAAACTTTCTAAATGCCATGGGTGCAAATGTTAAAGGTGCGGGAACCGATGTAATAAAGATAAAGGGTGTAGAAGTTTTAAGCGGCGGAATGACCCACTCAATCATACCGGATATGATTGAAGCGGGTACTTTTATGGTTGCAGGGGCAGCGACAAAAGGAGATATTGTTGTTAAAAACATAATACCCAAGCATGTTGAGTCTCTTACAGCCAAACTAATAGAAATGAATGTGAAAGTAATTGAGGGCGAGGATTGGATAAGGGTTCAGGGCTCTGATAATATAACTAAAGCCAACATAAAAACATTGCCGTATCCAGGCTTTCCTACAGATCTTCATCCTTTGGCTACCGTTCTTTTATGTTTGGCTGACGGTACAAGTACAGTTACTGAGGGAGTTTGGGATTCCCGGTTCCAATACGTTGATGAGCTCAAAAGGATGGGTGCAAAAATAAAAGTAGAAGGAAGGATGGCGCTTGTAGAGGGGCCGGAGATTTTAACGGGAGCACCGGTTAGAGCAACTGATTTAAGAGGGGGAGCAGCCTTAGTAATAGCAGCACTTACAGCAAAGGGCGTTACGGAAGTACATAACATTAGACTTATTGACAGAGGCTATGAGAATTTTGATAGCAAGCTTAGAAGTCTAGGTGCTGATATAATTAGGGTTAGTGAACCTGATTAAGGAATATATAAGAAAGAACAAAAGAAAAACTAAAGAAGAACTAAAGAAGAACTAAAGAAAAACAAAAGATATACGAGGAGTTTATTCAAATGATAAAATTCTGCAGCTTATTTAGCGGCAGTAGTGGCAACTGCTTATTTATCGGTTCAGGAAGAACAAAGATATTGATTGATGCAGGTGTTAGCGGAAAAAGAATAATTGAAGCACTTTGTTCCATCGGGGAAAATCCTTCGGATATAAGTGCTGTTTTAATTTCTCATGAACACTCGGACCACATAAGAAGTGCCGGAATCATATCGAGAAAGCTTGATGTGCCTATTTATGCAAATGTTAAGACATGGAAGTCTATGGAACACAGCATAGGTCCTGTAAAGGTTGAGAATAAAAGGTTTTTTAGTACCGGTGAGGAGCTTGTAATAGGGGATATATGTGTAAATACATTCAGTATTCCCCATGATGCCTCCGACCCTGTAGGGTTTAATTTTATGGTGGATAATCGGAAGATAACTACTGCAACCGATATAGGTCATATAACAAAAAGGCTTTTGGAGAATTTTGAATCCAGCGATCTAATACTTCTCGAATCAAATCATGATGTGGAGATGCTTAAAGTAGGTCCTTATCCATGGAGCCTCAAGAAGCGTATATTAGGGGATAACGGGCATCTATCAAACGAAATGGCGGGCAAAGTTATTGCTTATATGGCAAAGAAGGGTACAAGAAAATTCCTTCTTGGGCATCTCAGCAAGGAGAACAACTTTCCCGAGCTGGCGTACCAGACGGTGTACAATGTTTTAAATGAAAATCAAATATGCCCGGGTGAAGATATTGAGCTTAGTGTAGCATTGAGAGACCGGGTAGGAAAGGTAATAGAGCTGTGAAGATCAGTATAATTACAGTGGGCAGGCTAAAGGAAAAGTATTTGAAAGAAGGTATCGCAGAATACAGCAAAAGGCTTTCAAGGTTTTGTGATTTGGAGATAATTGAGGTGGAGGACGAACAGGCACCTGACAACATAAGCCCTGCTCAGGAAGATCAGATTAAAAAAAAGGAAGCGGAAAAGATTAAAAAGAAAATAAAGGAAGGCTCTTTTGTTTCAGTCCTTGATTTAAAGGGAGAAATGCCGGATTCTGTGAGCTTGGCTAAGAAGCTGGAATCTTTTTTTGTTTCCGGCATATCATCCATTGTATTTATAATAGGCGGATCATTGGGACTGGATCATGAACTGGTAAAGTCTGCAAATTATAGGTTGTGTCTGTCACATCTTACATTTCCCCATCAGTTAGCAAGGCTTATATTATTGGAGCAGCTGTTCAGGTCCTTTAAAATTATTAATGGTGAAACTTATCATAAGTGACAATTGTTTTAGATTTATGAGACTTAAAAAATAATATCTCCTTAGTATATACTAAGAAGATATTAAATAAAAATATTCATCTGGAGACGAACAAGGTCTCCGATAGTCATTGTCGTTTGTTCATAGAAATGAACATATATGTTCATATAATATAATATGCAGAATCCTTAAAATTATGTGTATAAGAGGACAAGTATATACTTGTCCTCTTATACACAATATAAATATTTTCTTCTGGGAATGAACAAGATTCCCGACATTAAAATGATTCGTCAGTTCGCGAGCACCAGTAATAATTACCAGAGACGAACGATATATATTTATGTAATTAAATTATATAATTTATATTAAAAATTGTCAATCTTTAATTTTATAATTGTAAAGCAGATTTTAACCTTTTTTTAATTTGCTTCATGTCTGTCGCTAAGTCTACAGAACATATATATTGACCTAACCGAGCCTTGCTTACAACTCTAATATCTTCGCATTGAACTGCAGAATCAAAAGCCAACTGTGGATACTTACTTTTTTTAAGTACATAATGTGTATCATATTTCAGTTTTCGTTTTGTTATAGGGTCTTCCCATTTAATATTTTTACTTAATGTGACAACAATTACATTACCACTTTTCCTATTAATGTTATCTGCTGATACAATTAATACAGGTCTACCAATTCCACATTTTTCGTCACCAATATTTTCACCGAAGTGACAAGTATATATATCTCCTCTTACTGTAAACCAATTTCTAAAATTATTATTTTCATGTTTCTCTTGTAAATACATCTTTACGCAAAACCATCTTGCAAGTTTTTTTGCCTTATCATCCAATGGTATACCTCCTTAAAGAATTATTGTATTGATTTATATTATATAATAAATATACCTTGTTTTAAATATAAGAAAGAGTTAAAATTTGTATAAAAAATAGAAAAAAGAAATAGATTGTCGTTAGATATCATATGTGGCTTAAGGGAGAGCAATAAGAAGAAATCGGTATTATTTACGAATTTGTGAAGTCATGTATTCGGTAAACAACGGCGAGACATATCATAAGTAATCTCACTTGTGAACAATTAGGAGAACTTGTAGGCGTATCAAAGCAAGCGATTAACGCTATCGAAACAGAAAAATTTGAACCATCCATATGGTTAGCTTATGACATCAGCAAAGTATTCAATTGTGCTATAGAGGATGTATTCCTTTTTAAAGAAAGTAAAAGGAAATCAAGAGCTCCTCAAATAGGGATATTAAAACGATTAGTCGTAATAGATATGGGACAGGGTCTTATAAAACTTGTTAATCCAAAGATAATTAGTCAGGAAGGAGAACAGGAAGTCATAGAGGGATGTTTAAGTATTCCGAATACATTTGGAAAGGTAAAAAGACCTGCAAAGGTAACGGTACAAGCATTAAATGAAGATGGTGAGGAAATTACATTGGCGGGAACAGGAGACTTAGCAAAATGTTTTTGTCACGAAATAGACCATTTAGAAGGTATTCTTTTTACTGATTTAATTACTAAATCCCGATAAAAAACATACTCCCATAGGGAGTAATTAAGGAGTAGTACCGGTTGTATTGAGAGGATGGTTCTTTTTGCAAACTACCATAAAGTCATTTTTGAGATAACCTTCTATGATTTGTATATCGCTAAATTCACAATTAAAATTCTCAAGAATTTCCACAATCTCCTCGGGAGAAAAATAATAATATCTATCATCCCTGTCAGGTGATTTATGGTGAAGCAGGTTAAACGCAACAACGCTATTGGACAGATGAAAAAATTTTTTTAAGGCCGTTATGAGAAATTCATAATTATTTCCTAAATTAAGGTTGAAAATGCCTGATGTATATATTATGTCAAATGTGTGTGGGGCAAAAGTATTATCATTGAATATATCAAGGCATAGAAAATTAGATTCGGGATTCCTTTTTTTGGCATATTCTATCATTTTTGATGAAATGTCTACTCCCGTATAGTCAAAATGTATGCCTTTATCTCTTAAGTATTCAAGTAGATTACCTAATCCGCATCCCACATCAAGAAGCTTCTTATTTTCAATTGCAACATTTTTTTCTAGCATTTCAAACCTTAGATATTGGGCTTCTTTGCTTTCCCACCCTAATACCTCAAAGTCCGGCAAGCCTTTTCCCAAGTTAGGTTCATAATACTGCTTGATTTTCTCTATTTTACTCATATTTATCATAATACCCTTTCCAAATAAAATATCTAACCGTTTTTACATTTTTATCACTAACTATTTTACACCATTATGGAGTATTTTACGAAAGAAAAAAAGATTTATTTCAAATATAGCACAGTTGATTTATTTACTATCTATTGATTTACATACATTACAAATGCTAAAATGAGTAAAAAATATTTTATTAATGAGGTGACGGAATGTTTGGAAGAATAGCAGCTGATGCATTGGGGCTAAGTGATATCGGAAAAATAATAGACCCAAAAGATTATGATAAAGTAGAAGCGGATGATTATGTTTTTCATGAAGATGACGAAAAAATATTTTTCTTGATTAAATCAAAGGCAGATGAGTATTGCTTTACAAATAGAGCATTAATTCATGTTGACGGTAAAAGTGCTGTAAGTAAAAAAAGAATGCTTAGAAGATATGAATACTTTTTATATCCCGTTAAGAATGTCTTTCTTGAAACGGCAGGTACCGTAGATTTAGATGTGGAAATTAAATTTTCAATGGGAGATGTTCAATTTTCTATTGATGTAGACAAAAAGCAAGTCGAGAGGTTGAAGGATTTATATAAAGCATTATTCAAAATTTCTGTTATTACATATGAAAACAAAATAGGATTGGATTACTCGGTACAAAGCATTAATATGGCTGTTTCAGCTTTTGCCGGACTTAGATCCGAGTCGAAAGATGTTGTACAAAATTTTAAAGATATTACAGATTATGCATTTGAGTGGTTGGTCGTGAACAGAAACAAATATGTAGTAGAGGATTTTAGTGATGTATTCTTAAAGTATATTAACAATTAAATTCGATATTTTATTTCTTTAAATGCTTCAGGGTATTATAAACTTCAGAACTCTGTATTGATGTAATTGCAAGTCATTACCTGTACAGTTTCTGGCGTTTTTTATTTATGGGATTTTTAGATAATGACTTGATTGGATATTGCCGATAAATTATTAAAGTGTATTCATGGAGGTGTGTTATGGAAAAACATATTATCAGGATTGAGGAATGTAAGCCCGGAATGATTGTTGCTAAAGATATATTTACTGAAAAAGGCACTATTTTAATGAGCCAAGGTACTGCTCTCTCCGACTCCATTATAGACAAGCTGATTATTAACGGCGTAAAGATGCTTTGGGTAACTGAGGAGCAGGTTGAAGAAGACGATTTTGCCTATGAATCACCCTCTATGAAGGAAACAAAAAAGGAATATGTAAATAGAATCGAAAAGATTAAAACTTTATTCGACAATGTTATTATAGATGATGCCATTGAGGAAAAAGTAACAGAAATTTCTGCTTCTATTATAAATTCAGATAAACCGACAGGGGATCTCTTACGGTGCATGAGAAGGTTAAAATCCATTGGGGATTATATGTATACTCATAGCTTAAATGTAGCAAGTGTTTGCTGTCTTATCGGGAATTGGATGAAGCTGGAGGCAAAAGAGGTTGAAGAGATAACTGCAGCAGGACTGTTGCACGATATAGGTAAAACCAAGGTCTCAAAGGAAATTCTAAATAAAAAAGATGATTTGACTGAAAATGATATCATAGAGATAAAAAAGCATACTCAATATGGGTATGAGATTTTGAAGGAAAAGACCGGTTTTTCAGAGGAAGTATGTAAGGGTGTGCTTATGCATCATGAGAGGGAAGATGGTAGTGGATATCCTAACGGGCTCAAAGGGGATAAGATAAATCTTATAGCCAAAATCATTTCTGTAGCTGATTTATACAGTATAATAACATTGGACAGAGTATATAAAAGGACAGATACACCCTTCAGTGTTTTTGAAATATTTGAATCCTCAGCGGCTCAGAAATTTGATCCATTGATTGTTTATACATTAATATCCAATATAGCAATGTATTATATAGGTGATAATGTTAAATTGAGTAATGGCATGAAAGGTCAGATATTTTATATTGATAATGAATTTGTTTCAAAACCTTTAATAAAGCTGAAAGATGGGAAAACTTTCGATCTTAGATCCAATAGAGATGTTAAGATTGTAGAAATTTTATAACGTATTTATTTTATGTAGATATTTATATAAAAAAAGAAACCTTCTTCTTTAACTTAAAAGCCAAAAGAGAAGGTTTTTAATTTTATTGCATATTAAATTATGGTGTTGTTAAGTTGTTTATAATTAAGAGGAATTTAATCTAATATATTGACATAAAATTTATATTGGAAAAACCTGGATGTAAAAATAATTGTTGTTTTGCCAGGCTTCAATGCTTTAAATGTCCAATAGGTTTCAATTAAGGCATCAGGGTATGGAACGGATTGGCTGGCTTTAGATATGAAACTTACCAATTCCTCATCCTCAATTGCAAATCTATAGGTTATGCCTGCAATTCCGCCCTCAGATAAGGGAATACAAATTTCCTCGCCAGGAATTGCATCAATATAGTAGCTCCTGTATATTGTAGGTTCTTTATAGGAATCAGCGGTAATGTTAAAGTTCTTTGCAACACACATAACATCTGCAACATTGATTACACCGTCCATATTGAAATCGGCTGCCGGATTAAAAGTGCTATCTGAGGGTGTTTTATTAAAAAGTCTTGCAATCAAAACTGCATCAGACATATTGACTGCACTATCATTATTGGCATCTCCGCTTAACATAACTACCGGATCTATTTCAGAACCAAACTCAAGATCTTCGTATGTAATGTTTAAATGTATTTTTCTCGTTAGATAACCGGGTTTGCTTATTATTATTGTGCATTGACCGGATGGTATGTTAATTGATTTAAATGAGAAAAATCCGTTTTTATCAGTATATGCTGAAACTGAATAGTTCTCAATCTCTACTTTAAAACCGGAATGATCGTTAATTCCTGTTATATCCGATGCTATAAATCCTGAGATTTTTCTCAGATTAGGCGTTGGAGTTGGGGTAGGAGTATTTGTTGGTGTTGGTGTTACAGTAGGAACGCTTGTAGGAGTTGGCTCGGGAGTAGGCTGATGGAAGTTTGATTTGTCAAGAAGACCGAAATTTTTTACTGTATAAGTAAATACATATTTGCCCGTACCTACCGGTGATTTTTCTTCAACAACCTTTTCCCAAGTTTCACCAACTTTTACAGTTGCCCATTCATTACCATAGAATATGTGAATAGTGTAATCCGGATCTACATAAAAACTATCTTCGTTATAGGTTGTACTATATGCAGTAAGGCTTGTTGCGGCACCGCTTCCGGCTGTTCCGCTTATGCTTAATCCGGTGCCCATAATCAATTTGGTAGTATCGTCGAAGTTTTTAACAGGAACCCGTGATAATAATATTTGGGTTTCGGAGTTATAGCTGTATGTTGGAAAATCTATGTACATAAATCCATCAACTTCTCCAACACCATTTTTGTTTGTATGTGTGTTAATGAATAAAAATTTGTCAGAATCAATTGAGACCGATTTAGGCATTGATGACTGTGTATCTGCACAAACTGAAATCACCGCTGAATAAACAAATGCTAAAGCAATTACAACCATCAGTGCTAATTTTGTTTTTTTAATTGCACGTTTCATAAAATCCTCCTATAAAAAATATTCTATATATAAAGTGTATAACAAAGTTAAGTGTATGTCAATTATGTTTTACACAAAATTATGGCAATACTCCAAAAGTTTACATTAAAATAACATCAAAATACTGTTTTTTCGAAAGTCTTATAAGGAAAGATTAAGGCATCAGCTTATTCTGGTTTCACGGGCAAAGAAGAACAAATACTGCTGTGCGTATCCCGACAGGTTGCCAAAATGTTCTTTTGAAAATTGATCGATTTCCTTAAGTGTTGCTTCTCGTTTAAAATATAAAACTTCCATGATTCTTTTTATCCATACATCAGTTGGAAATACATCAAATTTTGTGCCTGAAAACAGCAATATACAGTCTGCAACCTTACGGCCAACTCCCGGGAGCTTTATGAGCTCATTGCGGGCTTCATCTGTAGTCATTCCATTTAGTGTGCTTAAGTTGACAACTCCTTTGCGAATCATTTCTGACGTTTTTTGAATATATTTGCACCTAAATCCGGCTTTACAAAGCTCAATTTGCTCAAGTGGGCAGGATGAAAGAGCCTCGGCACTGGGAAAAGTGTAAAATTGGCCTTCCTCTGAGCTGATTATTCTTCCTAAGCTTTGTGAAAGGGCTTCTACGGACTTCATGATACGCGGAATTCTATTATTGGCTGAGATGATGAATGAAATTAGAAGCTCCCATATGTCCTGTCGCAAAAGCCTGATACCTTGACCGAATGGTATTGCCTGTGACATGATCTCATCTTTTTGGCAGAGTATTTTTTTAATTTCTCCATAATCTGTTCCGAGGTCGAAGTAATCATACCATATATTAACGAAGTCATCAAAATTGGAATTTGAAATATAAAGCTTATTATCTTCAAATCTCACTCGGGATACCTTGTCACGGACAATTCCAATATAACTTCCGTCTTGTTGCTTAAGCCATCTGAAGCTTTGTCCGCAGTCAAATATATGACCGAGGTCAAAGTCCCTAATTCCTTCAATTTCAATACCGTTTTTATTCTCATGAACAGTGTAGTTTTTATAATCCATATGCTTATCTCCAATTCTTTGTTATATAATAAAAATGTACTTATATATTTTCCCATACATATCTGATATAATAACATGGTATTACAAAATTTTATCAGAAATAAATTAATATTTACGTAACCAAATATTCATATCAAGGTGGATAATTATGAAAGAAAAAATTTATACGATACCTGTAACCGAAGCTTTTGGAGTTGAATGTGAATGTCCTATGTGCGTATTGGAAAAAAAGCTCGAGGATGAATGTATTGACTATATACTGGGGCCTTCCCTCATGGAGCCTGAGGGACGCATTGAAACCAATGAAAAGGGCTTTTGCAGAAAGCATTTTGAAAAGCTATACAACAGACAGCAAAACAGGCTAGGTTTGGGTTTGATTCTTGAAACACATTTGACTCAGCAGAATTATAACATAGGAAAGGTATATGAAGATAAGAAGGATGCAGTAAAAAAAGACGCGGAAATGTCAATTATGAAGAACCTTTCCAGTAAGGTTTCAATGAAGAAAACCGAAACAGACAAAATGGTTGACGGAATTTTGGATGTTTTAAAGGAGCTTGAAGGGAAATGCACTGTTTGCGGAAAGCTTGAACATACCATGGAAAGGTATATTGATGTTATACTCTATCTATGGTTTAAAGAAAAAGATTTTAAGGAGCTTTTTAACAGCAAAAAGGGATTTTGCTTAAAGCATTTGAAGGACCTTTTGGAAGGAACTAAAAAATTCTTAAGCACAAAGGAAACGGCTATATTTGTAACGAACCTGATGGAAATACAGTTGGAGAACCTTGAGAGAATCAGAGAAGAAGTGAGCTGGTTTACAAAAAAGTTTGACTATAGAAACAACGATGCTCCATGGGGAAATTCCAAAGACGCGGTACCAAGGAGCATTCAGAAGATTGTAGGTTTTTGTGATTTTAGTTAGCAAGTGGTAAATATTACTTTTCCATCTGGGATTTTATTTTTTGAGGATCAATGACAAGGCTCTTAGCTACCAGGTTAAGGGCTTTTATATTTAATGCAGTAAGTCTTTCAACTTCCTCGCTTACATCCTTTTGAATCTTTCGCAGAAGTGGTTTTATAATATACCCGTAAATGAGAATAAGGTCCATTTCTATATATATACCGTCAGGATGGTTTTCCGCACGGAATCTTGAAATTCTGCTGACACCTTCTATCTTTGATACAACATGCTCAATTATCTGATAAACGGTATAATCCGATATGGTATATTTGCCAAGATAGCTGAAGGTAGGACGAACAACGGATTTTTCGCCCACAAGTTGGTAACTGCCTTTTCCTTTCCTTTTAAAAATCTGCAGCGGGTCCAGAAAATAACCTGAAAAGTCCTTCTTTATTTCAAATGTAGGAACCGGTATAACATGCTTTCCTTGTTGCATTCTTGTGGATTTTGCCAGGTTTATTTCAAACTCGCTGGCCACATCGGTTATATAAATCTTTTCATTAACAGGACCGACTTCAAGCCTGCTTGCTATTTTCTCCACCATACCTTCAGATGTGCCTAATATAAGCAGTGCTGAAGGTTTGTATAGCTCTAATGCACGCTTTACATCATGAGCATGTTCGTCGCTTTGAAAAAGAGCACATTTAACAGAAGCTATTTTAGTAGCTTCTCTTTTGGCAGAACGACCAGCAACAATTCTGTTGCCTCGGATTAAAATACCATCATCTATAATAAAATCAATGCCACGTTCCTTGGCAACCCAGGTTGCCCTGTGGCTTTTTCCTGTGCCGCTTGGCCCAATAAAACCAACAACTCTCAACTTGTACCTCCGCACAATTGCAAATGTAAAAATATTATTTTATTACGAAATATACCAAAAACAGCAGACCAATAAGAATTAAGCCTATTACAATAAATACAATGCCTAAAACTTTAAGGAAGCCAATGGTAGATTTAATTCCAACCTTTGAAGCATTCTTTATTTTGTCCGTAACAATAAAAAGGCTATTTGTATTGCTTTCATTATTAATATTATTATTAGTGTTATTGCTGTTAGGTATATTTGCATCATTTATTTCCGATGTATTATCGCTTGAAATTGATTGAGAACCTTTATTTACAGCTTTCTCAATAATAAAATATAGTATTCCCCCTAAAAAACTTTTTCTAATAATTTTCTTTACAATCGGGAATACAATACCATACGATACCAGCAGCGGCAGATCTTTGTAGTTAGTATTGCCTGCGGTACTTCTTCCTTTGCGTATATCATTTGTAATATTATTTGAAAAGCCTAATATAAAGGTTATTCCGGTATAAATATTGTTAACTGCATTGGAAAGTCCTAACATACCTGCTCCAAGTAAGAAAACCGGGATTGAAAAAACAAAGAACAGTATGGAAAATATAACTGAATTATAGTTAAACCATAAAGCTATAGTTGCTATCAATGAAATTATGCCGGTTACAATTACAGGAAGTATTGCTGTTAAACCAAAGGACAACATACCTTCAAGCTTTTCTGAGAGCTCATCTACAATTTCATCATTTGTATATTTGTCTACGTCGATCCCATAGTTTGTAATAAGCCTTTGCCGTGCAGCTTCTATACTTATACTCATAGGTATTCTCCTTAAAATGCGAATTAACCATATACTTTTAGATATTATACAATATTTTATAGTAAAAATACAGTATTATATATAATTACAGGTATATATTCGCATTATTTGAGTCAGGGCTTTCGTAACATTTTCACAAACCTGATTATTATTTTTTAGAAGTCAGCAGAGAAAATAAAAAAGCGTAAAAATACGCAATAATATATTGCGTAAACATGAATAAAATGATTCATTATGATTATAATAAATAAAAATACGCAAAAATAAATTGCGTTAAAAGCGGGAAGGTGATATAATGTTTTTAGATAATATAATAAATAGCCCTTCAATTTTTGAAAGGAAGATAGCAATGAAGTTAAATAAAATAAAGGTCGGGGGATTCAGAAATATAGACGAAGCAGTTGTGGAATTTAATAATATGGCAGCTTTAGTGTCATTGAACAGTTATGGAAAATCAAATTTGCTTAAAGCTATAGATTTTGGAGTGGATTTTATACATAATACAAGTGAAGGAAAAAAGTTTATGATGTCATGGACAAAAGCAATTCCTTTAACTAAATCCATCGCTTCAAAGGACTATGAAATTGAATTTGAAATGCAAACTACTATTGATAAAACTACTTATAATATTATTTATGGTTATAAATTCATGTGGGTAAGAGATGATGATACAGGTGCAAGAATTGTTGGAGAATGGCTCAAAGTCAAATTGGATGGTAAAAATCAAAAATATAAACAATATATAGACAGAAAAGAGCAATATTCATTCTATAAAACATCGGAAACCGGGAGGTGTAGTAATGCCATTGCTATTGAATCTAATGAGTTGATTATAAATAAATTAAAGGCCTTCGATGATCTGTTTTATATAGAAATCGTAAAAAGGATAAATAATTTAAGTGTTTATATAGAGAGGCACCTTGATGCAAGTTCTTCATATATACCGGATCCGTTTATTCGAACGGACATAGAGGCTTTAGAAATTGACAGTAGTGCAAATATACCGAGAGTAATGTTCTACCTTAAGAAAAGATTCCCGGATAAATATGAGTTATTAATAAATTCTTTTATGCAGCTTTTTCCACAAATTACAGACATCACCGTTGAAGAACTGGCTGTCAAACATATTGGAAAAGCTCAAATACACAATTTGCCTATTAGGGTGACAGAACAAGTATATATTATGAATGTAATAGATTCGAATTTGAATCAACCAATAAATTTTGAAAGCATGTCTGATGGTGCTAAGAGGGTTTTTTTGCTTTTAGCATGTATACTGTTAGCAGATATAAATGGGTTATCATTAATAGCTATTGAAGAACCCGAGAACTCGATTCATCCAAGTTTACTACAGAGCTACTTAAGGGTAATTGCTCAGTTTTTGGGAGAGTGTAAAGTTATTATCACCAGCCACTCACCATACATCCTTCAATATCTTGAACTGCCTGATATTTATGTAGGATTACCTAATCCAAAAGGTATAGCAAAGTTTTCAAGGGTTCGTAAATCTATGCAAAAAGCATTGATATATGAGGCTGCTAGTGCAAATATGTCAACTGGTGATTATATTTTTGAATTATTAAGCGGTTCGGAAAATGATGCAGTTGAACTTGCCAGGTTTTTGGAGAATGATATGTATGAATAAGGGGATTGTAATTTTTATAGAGGGCGATACTGAAGAAGAATTCTTTAAGAAGCTTCTCGAATGTATTCGCTCTTTATGTGAGGAAAAGCGATTTAGTACATCAAGAATTGTTATAAGGAATTTAAAAGGTATAGGTAACTATAAAAATAGGGTTTATCGTGTTTTTACTAAAGAAATACTGCCAAGAAACCCGGGTATATCTTTTAATGTTTTTCTTTGCTAGGATACCGATGTTTTTGAGTTTTCACAAAAGCCTCCGGTAAATTGGAAAGATGTAGAAAAAGTTTTGAAAGATAATGGAGCCGAAAAAGTTATTCATATAAAAGCTAATAAGTCTATAGAAGATTGGTTTTTAAAAGATTTGTATGGACTGTGTAAGTATTTGAAGTTACCTCTTTCAACAGGATTAAACGGTTCAAATAGTGTTAAGAAAATGGAAAACCTTTTTAAGAAGGGCAATAAAGTATATATTAAAGGTGGAAAAGCACATGGTTTTATAGAGGCCCTTGATATTAAAAAGATAATGAAAGAAATATGTTGTGAAATAAAGCCACTGTGTAAAGATTTAGGAGTTAAGTGTAATGGAGAAAAATGCAATTAAATAATAAATGAAATAGGAAAGTTATGAAATTAATAGATAATGTAATAATATATTCTGATAAATATAAGAGAATGTAATAAATTTTGTGTATTGAAAGATTAAGTGATCTCCTTCTTGGCAA
>DAOOVO010000021.1:0-49463 GCA_035370245.1 Pseudobacteroides sp. | reverse complement strand
CAAAGATCGATATTACCTGTTTTTAACAGGAGTTATTGCAGTGGAATCATATATTATATAAAATTTTACCGGTAAAGGGGGATAAAAATGTCGGAAATGTTGTTAAGTTCAGCCCGAGAAAAGGTTGACAGAGTTAAAAAATGCAGGCTTATATTAGTTATGCTGATTATGATGTTATTTACCTGCATATCATTTAGTTCGACAGCTGATGCTGCTGTAACCAGTTTAACAAACGGTACTCAGTTCAAGGACACTTCGGGAAATGTAATCCATGCACATGGGGGATGCATTCTTAAGCATGGAAATTATTATTACTGGTATGGTGAATACCGTGATAATTCAAACTATTTTTTGGGCGTTCGATGTTATCGTTCAACTGATCTTATGAATTGGGAGTACAGGGGAGAAGTTTTGAAGCCCAGTTCTGCAGCAGAGCTCAACAAGTGCAATGTTGAAAGGCCAAAGGTCATGTACAACGCATCTACGAAAGAGTTTGTAATGTGGATGCATTGGGAAAACGGGGTTCATTATGGAGAAGCAAGGGCAGCTGTGGCATACTGCAGTACACCTGACGGTAATTTTACATATCAGGGAAGTTTCCGTCCTTTAGCCAATTCCGGGGTAGTAGATCATGACAGACCGGGTTATATGTCGAGAGACTGCAGCGTATTTGTAGATACTGACGGTAAGGGATATTTCATATCTGCAGCTAATGAGAATATGGATTTAATCTTGTATGAACTGACAAGTGACTATAAAAATATAGCTTCAATAAAAGCAAAGCTTTTTGTAGGCAAGCAGAGAGAAGCACCATGCCTTATAAAGAGAAATGACTATTATTATCTCATAACCTCAGGGTGTACAGGCTGGGATCCAAATCAAACCAAATATGCATATTCAAAAAGCTTAAGCAGCGGATGGTCTGATTTGATAAATATAGGTGACAGTACTACTTACAGATCTCAACCTGCTTATATTTTCCCGATTCAGGGAACAAATGGAACTACATACCTTTATACGGGAGACAGATGGGCAGGTGCGTGGGGCGGCAAGGTTAACGATTCCCAGTATGTTTGGCTTCCGCTGTTGTTCAAATCGGATACATCACTTGAGCTTCCGTATTACAGTGCATTAAAGATAGATGCAGCTGCCGGAACAATTACAGAAGAACTGGGAAATGTAGAATGCTTTAAAGTAATCAATGAAAACAGCGGAATGGCTTTAGATGTAACAGACGGCTCCATGGAAGACGGAGCAAAAATTATACAGAAGAGAGATAATGGATCAGAAAGCCAGAAATGGTATTTTGTTGACATTGGAGGCGGATATAAAAGGATTATAAATGTAAAAAGCGGCAAAAACCTTGATGTAAGCGGTGAATCCAAGGATAATGGCGGGGCCGTAATACAATGGAAAAATACAGGCGGGTATAATCAACAATGGTCACTTACCAATATAGCCAATGGCTATTATAAAATTATAAACCGCAACAGCGGCAAGCTGTTAGATGTCACGAAACAGTCCGTTGAAGAAGGTGCTACGTTGCAGCAGTGGTCCGATGCAGGCGGAAAGAATCAGCACTGGAAACTTGTTCCAGTTGATGACGGAAAGGTCACTCAAGCACCTCCAACACCGACAAAAGCATCTCCGACTCCGACACAAATACCGGCAACGAAATCATTGGATATAAATTCAGACGGTGTTATTAACATGTCCGATGTAATAATAATAGCAATGTCTTTTAATGCCGTAAGAGGAGAAGCCAGATATAGAGATGATTGTGACATAAATTCCGATGGTGCAATTAATATGGCCGACGTTATTAAAGTTGCAGAAAAGTTTAATTCGATAGTGTCTACATCTGTTGAAGCTACCTCTACTCCTTCCGTAGGTGATATTCCGGGATGGAAGCTGGTCTGGAGCGATGAATTTAACGGTACCTCTATAAATACTGCAGATTGGGGATATGAGATAGGTTATATAAGAAACAATGAAGCACAATACTATACAAACAGAAAAGAGAATGCCAGGCTGGAAGACGGCAATCTGGTAATAGAAGCTCGAAGAGAGGATTATAACGGATATAAATATACTTCTGCAAGTTTAAATACCAGAGGAAAAAGAACCTGGCAATATGGCCGCTTTGAACTGCGTGCCAAAATTCCGACACAATCAGGCAGCTGGCCTGCATGGTGGACACTTGGAGTTAACAATGGATGGCCTAAATGTGGTGAAATAGATATTATGGAATTTTACAGAGGGATGATTCTGGCAAATGTTGCTTATCAGAATCCTCAAGGCTCTATAGTTTGGGATTCCTTTACAAAACAAATTTCAAATTTTAATTCAAATTGGTCAGATAATTTTCATATCTGGGTTATGGAATGGGATGCGGATAATATAAAACTGTTTTGTGATAATGAGCTTCTTAATACATTCAGTGTGAGCAGTGCAACAAACGGCACATATAATCCTTTTCGCCAGCCTCACTATATGCTTATAAATCTTGCCATAGGAGGAAATAACGGTGGAGACCCTTCCAAAACAACATTTCCTTTAAAGTACTATATTGATTATGTACGTGTGTATCAAAAGCAATAATTAGTATGTATTAGTAAATATTAGTGCATATTAGTAAATGTTAGTGTATATAAATATATAGTAGAAATAAAAGACGGGTTGTATTTTTAAAAGTACAGTCCGTCTTTTGTGCTTATATATATGTAAATAAAATTGGTATATTTTGTCAATTGATTTTTATATTTCTACAGTTTGGTTTGACAAAAACTATTTAATAAAAATTATATAATAAACATAAATTTAAGACCTGCTGAATATAAGTATATTATTAAATCTGTTTTATTAATACTTGGGCATGTAATAGAAAATAAACAAGATGTACGGGGTAAAAAAGCGTGGAAATTTATTTGGATGTATTGTTTTTAGAAAATTTTGTAATCAACTATATTATACTGTATGTAACTTCTATATTTTCAAAAGTAAGGGTATCTAGCTTGAGAATTGCGGGAGGAGCTGCAATCGGAGCTTTATACGTGGCGGTTCTGATTCTGCTGCCAGGTATGAAGGTTTACGGCACAATTGTTGCAAAGCTTTTGCTGTCTGCAGGAATTATTGCTGTTACATTTACACCTGAAAAGCTAAAAAGCTTTTTGAAAATTCTTGTCATGTTTTATGGTTCAACATTTATTTTTGCAGGAGCTGCTTTTGCATTTATTTATTTCAACCAATCAGGTGGATTTGTTAGAAATGGGATTGTATATGTTTTTTGGAGGTATAAGCTCACTTTACTGGCTCTTTCCATAATGACGGTTGGAATAATTATAAAGGTACTGATAGAGATTATTCAAAGCAGAGCAAAGGAAAAATATCTCATGCCAATAAAAATATCTTTCGAAGATAATGTAATAGAACTGGCAGCTTTAGTTGACACGGGAAACTCACTTCATGACCCTTTGACCAATATGCCTGTCATTATTGTAGAGTATTTGGCTATCAAGGATGTGTTACCGGCTGACATCCAAGATATATTTAAAGAATCCAAAGAAAATGATTTGGACAATATATCTAAAGTAATATCCAACTCAAAATGGTTTTCTCGGTTCAGACTTATACCGTTTATGTCAATAGGAAAGGATAATGGAATATTGATCGGTTTTAAGCCTGATTATATTGAAATAGGGAAAGACGATGAAAAGAAGGGGGTAAAGGATGTTGTTGTTGGCATATGCAATAAAACGCTGTCAAGAAATGAGAGGTATAGGGCACTTTTAAATCCTGAACTGGTTTAATTATGTCCGCATAAAAATTATTAAAATAAAAAAAGGGGATGAAGGAATGTTTGTAGGCAAAAAGCTTAAGCTAATACTGTTAATAAAGTATATTAATATTCTAAAGAAATTTGGAAAGTATAATGGGGCGCCCATACATTATATAGGAGGGAGCGATGCATTGCCGCCACCTTTAAGCACTGATGAAGAAAGCTTTTTGTTAAATAAGCTTGAAAACAGTGATTTTGGAGTTAAAACAATACTTATAGAGAGAAATCTAAGGCTTGTGGTTTACATAGCCAGAAAGTTTGAAAATACAGGTATTGGGGTGGAAGACCTTATCTCCATAGGAACAATAGGTCTTATAAAAGCCATAAATACCTTTAATCCTTCAAAAAATATAAAACTTGCTACTTATGCATCAAGGTGTATTGAAAATGAAATTTTGATGTATTTAAGAAGAAATAATAGGATAAAAACAGAGATATCAATTGATGAGCCTTTAAATATCGACTGGGATGGCAATGAACTTCTCTTGTCTGATATTTTAGGTACAGAAAATGACCTGATCCACAGAAGCATCGAAGACGAAGTGGACAAAGAGCTTTTAAACATGGCTATTAAAAAACTGACAAACCGGGAAAAGAAGATTATGGAGCTGAGGTTCGGCTTGGAAAGCGGTATAGAGAAAACACAGAAGGAAGTTGCCGATATGCTTGGTATTTCCCAGTCATATATTTCAAGGCTGGAGAAGAGAATCATAAGCAGGCTCAAAAAGGAAATAAGCAGAATGATGTAGTTAATGTGTGTAAAACTCCTATATTTTATGGTTATAAAAAACTTTAGTGTAAATTATGTTTTTTTACAGTATAAAAAAAACCTCTCAGGCAATAATGATATTGACAAAATATTAGCTGCCGGGAGGTTATTCTATGCTTATAAATAAAGTAGAGATTTGTGGAGTAAATACGTCTAAATTACCAGTACTATCCAACGAACAAAAAAAAGTTTTATTTGAAAGAATGCACAAAGGGGACACCACGGCAAGAGAGGAATTTATAAAGGGTAATCTTAGGTTGGTTTTAAGTGTTATACAAAGGTTTAACAATAGAGGCGAATACGTGGACGATTTGTTCCAGGTTGGCTGCATAGGCCTTATAAAGGCAATAGATAATTTTGATGTTTCACAGAATGTAAAGTTTTCCACTTATGCTGTGCCTATGATAATAGGTGAAATCAGAAGATACTTGAGGGATAATAATTCCATACGTGTTAGCAGATCATTAAGAGATATTGCATATAGAGCGTTGCAGGTTAAGGAAAGAATGACAAACAGCAATTCAAAAGAGCCTACAGTAGATCAAATTGCATTGGAGCTTCAGATTCCTAAAGAAGATGTGGTTTTTGCATTGGATGCAATACAGGATCCCATCTCATTATTTGAATCGGTCTACCATGACGGAGGCGATGCCATTTATGTTATGGATCAGGTTAAGGATGAAAAAAATCAAGACGAAAACTGGCTTGAGGAAATAGCACTTAAGGAAGCAATGAGGAGGCTTGGAGAAAGAGAGAAACATATATTGAATTTGAGATTTTTTGAAGGCAAGACACAGATGGAGGTGGCAGAAGAAATCGGAATTTCCCAGGCGCAGGTATCAAGACTTGAAAAGACTGCATTAATGCATATGAAAAAATATATTTAATTTGCTTTATTATCCTTCAATATGATAGAATTAAGGAAAGTATGAACGAAATCTTAGTATAAATTATACCGATTAACCCAATTAATTTAATTCAGTACATCTATATGCAAGGAGGGGATTTTGTGAGGTGTCCGTTTTGCGGCTTTATTGACGACAAGGTAATTGACTCAAGGCCAACTGATGAAAATACTGCCATCAGAAGGAGGAGGGAATGTACCAACTGCGCAAGGCGATTTACCACCTATGAGAAGGTCGAGAGTCTGCCTATAATGGTGGTCAAGAAGGACAAAACTCGCCAGGCATTTGACAGGCAGAAGCTAATGAACGGTCTGATGCGTGCTTGTGAGAAAAGGCCTGTATCAGTGGAGGATCTGGAAAAGCTTGTTAACAGCATAGAAAGTCAGGTATGCAATTCTTTAAAGAGGGAAGTAACATCGAATGAATTGGGTGAATTGGTTATTTCCAAACTAAAAGATCTGGATGAAGTTGCTTATGTGCGTTTTGCATCGGTTTACAGGCAGTTTAAGGACATAAATACCTTTATGGATGAGCTTAGGAAGATAATTAAGGATAAGTGACCTCTGAAAGATGTCCAAAGTTTGTAAGGTAAGATTTACAAAATCGAATGCTGTTTTGGTGTCAAGCAAGATTGAGTTCTATTAACAGAACATATTTGAAGGTGATATAGTGCGAATTGAGCATATAGCTGTATGGACTAATGATATTGAAGGGCTTGCAGAATTTTACGAGAAATACTTTGGTGGAAAAAGGAATAATAAATACATAAACCACCAAAAGCAATTTGAGTCTTATTTCTTGACTTTTGATGATAATACCAGGTTGGAAATCATGACAAAGCCTCTGCTTGGCATAACTGAAAAAGACCCGGTGATGACGGGATTGGCCCATATTGCGTTTTCAGTCGGAAGCAGTGAAAAGGTTATAGAGCTTACCGATATGCTTACAGCCGATGGATATACATTAATTTCTCCGCCAAGGACTACAGGAGATGGCTATTTCGAGAGTGCAATTCTAGATCCTGAAGGAAACATCGAAGATAGTGAGTATCGAATGAAAATTCCTGCAAGATTATATTATGGTCATCATGTTCGGTTACATCCGGAAGATGAGCCGGAACTTTTGAAAGATGGAGAGAAAAATATAAAAGCATTAAAAGGCTTAAGAATATTAGCAGAGCAAGGCAGGGAAATTCGTATCTGGTACAGTAATTCATCAATGGAATTGTGCGGCTATTATTATCTGTGTCATGTTTTAAGGGATTACGATGTGGTTATTCATGCTGTAGAATTACCTGCAATGTATGCAATTGGGAATAAACCCAAGCAAATTACTAGTTGGGGAATGGCACATGGATATGAATATGGATATCTTATTGAAAATGAAAGGACATTAACCAAAGAAGAAATTTGTTACGTTGCATCTTTATGGGATAAGCTTGTGGAAGAAAATGCACCACTTAGAGCAGTTATCTCAAATAGGCTTGTGAGCGTTCCGGAGGATTTTTATGATTCTCTGTTTTTGAGATGTTTTGAGGGAGACACAATGGCGGAAAATGTTTGGACATCAGATATTATGAGCTTGGGCTTAGGTAAGATTACCTACTTATTTCACAAACACAAATTCTTCCATATTTACCTACTTTTAAAAACATGGTAATATTATTCCAAGTATTAAATTATTCAATATATAATGATATTAATAGAAAATGAGGACAGATTATGATTGAGATATATAAGAAAAATGAAGCCGAGACCAATGAACTTGTTGCAAGGTCTGTTTTGATTTTGCTGGGATTTATATTACTAATCGGATTTTTCTGTTGGATAGGAATTTTTGACATATCCAGCAACTTGATTAATGGTTTTATTCTGGCATCAATTTTACCATTACTATTACCAACATTATTAGTTAATGTCTTTCATATAAACAAATGCTGGGTAAAATATATCATCATAACCTGTGTTGTGATAGTAACCGGCATTTCTTATGCTGTATTTACATTTCAAAGTGTTATTCTCTATATTATCCCCTCAATAATTGCTACGTTTTATTTAGACGCAAAGGTGATATATTATACGGGTATCATCAGTATATTTAATATCACGTTGTCACATCTGTTTACATGTTTTTATTTACTTCAGCCCTGGATAGAACCATTTCAAGGAGTGAAATTCATTATGCTGTATGGTGCTTTACCAAGGATCATGCAATATGTATTCTCTTCTATTCTATTATATTTGCTTTATAAGCGTTTCTCGAGATTCTTTAATGGATTTTACATCGCTATTCAGAACGAAAAGCAAACTCAAAATATCAATCATACAAAAACTAATGTCAATGATTTAAATTCAATATTAGAGCGATTAACGGAACGTGAAAAAGATGTCTTTGAATTATTAGTTCAGGGGTATACAAATGCACAAATTGCAAATCAGCTTTATCTATCGAATGGAACTGTAAAAAATTATGTATCAATAATATATGATAAGATTGGAATGAAAGACAGAACTGCTTTAATCCTTCAATACAGCCCTTTTTATCGAGATCATGACTGAAGTCATGCATCGTTTATTACTGTAGTAACTGTTAAAAAACGCGCTCATATCAGATACTGCTTATATCAAATCTGATGGGAGCGATAGAAATGAAAATATGGAAACGTTTATTTAAGATTGTATTAGGAATAGTTGTCTTTTCTGTGATTATGGTTATCATTAATATGATACCTACTTGGAATCTGAAAGTAAAAGGAATGCATGAATTGAAAGGTAATTGGGTAAATGTGTATTACGAAACCGAGGAGGAAGCAGCGAAGGATGTATTTGAGCTGGCCGATATTAATGCTGAAGAAATTGCAAAAAAATTAAGCTTTTCTAATAAACAGGACGTCAATATATACATATATGATAACCAGATTACTATGCAAACTAAGAAATATGGTTTTGTTGCTCCATTATTGGGGCTTGATTGGTATATCGGAGATAATATCGGAACAAATGTTATTCTAACATCACCTGCAAATCCTGGAAAGGTTCATGATTACAACAATAACAAGACCGCTGTCTTGCATGAAATGGTTCATGCATATGTTAGCGTTATAAACCCCCATATTAGCTTATGGCTTACTGAAGGATTAGCATTATATTTATCAAATGGTGAACCCTATAATAAATCATACCTGGATTCTCGTGATATCCCCACTTTTTCAGATATACAAACAAAAAGTCCCCTTAAGTTTTCTGATATAGGTGGCTATAGTTTGGCGCACACATATATTGAATATCTGAATGTTAATTTTGGATGGGATAAAGTACTAGAGTTAATCAGAACTGAGGACTATAATAAGGTGTTTGGTATGTCTGAGAAGGAAATTTATTCAAAATGGGTTGACTATATAAGTAATTACTATCTGTATAATTTTAGTTCCATGAATTTTGCCGATCTGACAAATGATATGCTATGTTCTTCTTGACAGGAAAATTCGAGAGGAATAATATGGTATTTAATTATACAATAAGAATTGTGTTATCAAATGAAATGGGTAATTTATCGAATTAGCTTGATAAATGTCGAAACAGCAAAATAGTGCTACTTATTTGATTGTTAGTATCAAAGATGCCAATATTGTGCTATCCGTAAACAATAAATTCCATTGTAAACAATGGTAAAAAAAATTATAGTTAAATAAAAATCTGTAAAAAAAATGTAGACAGTTTTTAATTAAAATAATATAATTAACTTCCAAGGTAAATTTGAATATTTTATAAATGTATCAGTTTTTTTATTGCTTTATTAGTACGAATTTCCATTGATTTTTTGCTCTTTGACTTTTCTTTTATATGGGGGTGGTTTAGGATGTTTTTGAATGAAAATGTTTTGAAAAAACTGAATGAAACACTTACGCAATCCAGAAAGTCACATTTTAATAAGAACAGAATACCCGACAGAAAAATTGCATCAATAGAAGAGTTCAGGAGTTTGCCGTTTACTACAAAGGATGATATAATAAACAATTCCCCAAATAGTTTTATATGTGTACCTAAGAAGGAATTATATCAATATCACGATACTTTTAGTTTTTCCGGTGGCTCATCGGTTTCATGGTTTACCAAAAGCGAGCTGATTGATTGTGCAAAAAGAATAAATTCCGGCGGAATAGGATTTAACGAAGATGACAGGGTCCTTATAAGATTTCCTTATACACTTTCAACTACAGCACATTTTACACATATAGCTGCACAGATGAAGAATGCATGTGTAATACCTACCAGTTCTCGAAACAATATAACTCCATTTACAAGAATAGTGTACATGATGAAAAAGCTGGATGTTACAGTATTGGCGACTATGCCTATTCAGGCTTTGCTGATTGCCGAGACTGCACAAATGATGGGTTATAATTTAAAATCCGACTTTAAAGCATTAAGGGCTATTTATACAGCAGGGGAAGCACTGACTCCATCAAAGAGGAAGCTCATAGAGGGAATGTGGGGTGTACCCGTATATGACTATTTCAGCACGAAAGAGGTCGGCCCTGTTATGATCGAGTGCGAGCACAGAAATACCCACCCGTTAGACGATAATTTCATTTTTGAGGTATTGGATGAGAATCTTAATAGAGAAGTTGAGTTTGGAAAAACAGGTTTTCTTGCTATCACGACTTTAAACAAAAAAGCTACACCTCTAATAAGATATTTGACCGGTGATAGAGCAAAAATGATATATAAGGAATGCAGCTGCGGACGAAAGGTATCAATGGAGATAGAGGGAAGAAAGCGGGATAGTGTTGTAATTAAAGACAGGGAATTCGATATATGGATTCTGGAAGAAATGATCTCTTATCTGCCGGTTAATGGCATGTGGCTTTCGGTACCTTATAATAATGGTATAAAATTCCTTATAGAAAAGAATGAGGATGACGATGAAATTACTGGAGAAATGATAAAATGGCTTGAAGAGAATTACCGAGTTCCTGTTTTCATAGATTTTGTGGAAAAGGGAGCATTACATAGCAGATATGAATCATTGCAAAAGGAGAACGAATATAGATTGAAAGACAGGAATTTTTATATGGATTTTGAGGATATACCCTATTATAGCAAGAGCATTGGATGTGCCGAATTATTCCAGAAAAAGATTCTTTATAGGACAAATATACTTTTCCAAAAGTGGAAGGTATAATTACTAAATATTAAAGAAGCTTTTCATCCTGCATAAAATCAATTGATTTTTATGTATAGATGAAAAGCTTCTTATGAATATGCAAATAATATTAAAGTATACTGTTTTTATATTCCATAGGAGTCATGCCAGTAAGCTTTTTAAATAGTCTGTAGAAATAGGTGACATCAGAAAAACCAACTACTTCAGCAATTTCATAAATTTTATACTTAGGGTCACTAAGGAGCTTTTTGGCTTCTTCAACCCTTATTGTATTGAGGATGTCTATGAAATTATTACCTGTTTCCTTTTTTAGTAATTTGCTTAAATACCATGTGCTTATGTACAGTTCTTCCGATAATGTTTTTAAATTTATATTTTTGGAATAATTTTCACGAAGATAAATAAGAGCTCTGTTTACAAGGTACTTGGAGTTTTTTGACGTCTCGCCGGTTTCGTTTCTTGTGATGCTTGTTTCGTCTGAGTTAGCGTTAGAATCATTGCCATTATTATCATTTGGTACTAATAAATCCTGCAAATAATATTTACGTGAGCCCTGGATTTCATTTGCCCTTTTGACTAATAATTTATAATGCTCCTTCCTTTCTTTAACCTTCTTAATCTCTTTTATTGCATCCTTGACAGCTTGGGTAATTTCATCAACTTTAGAAGGTTTTAGCAAGTACCTGAAAGCACCTAACCTTATGGCTTCCTGAGCATACTCAAAATCCCTGAAACCGGTTAATATTATTATTCGACAATCTTCCTTTATGCTTTTGATTTCGGATATCATTTCAAGACCGCTTTTGGAAGACATCCTTATATCGGTAATAATAATATCCGGCTGCAATGAATTAATAAGCTCTAAACCATCCTCGCCGTCTTCAGCTTCACCGATAATTTCACAATTCATGCTGTTCCAGTCAATTATTTTTCTGAGCCCTTCACGAATTATTTCTTCATCATCGATAATAACAACTTTTATCATATACCTACTCCTTGATCTTCGTTGAACGGAAGCTTAAGGATTATTGTGGTCCCTTTGCCGGATTCGCTAAAGATGTTAAGACCGAATTCACTTCCGTATATAAGTTTAATTCTTCTATGTACATTCATTATACCAATTTTCGTCCTGCTTTCATACTGATTTTCTACATTTTCTTCCATACTTTGCTTTAATTTTTTCAAAGTATTGTCATCAATACCTTTTCCGTCGTCAGCAACGATAATAAGAAGCATATCCTCTTCAATTGAAATTATAAGCTCTACGGTTCCACCGCCTTTTTTTGTTTCAAGACCGTGGTATATTGAGTTTTCAATCAGAGGCTGAATAAGCAGCATTGGTATTCTGTAGTCTAAAGCAGCATCATCTATGGATTTGATAAATGTAATTTTTTTGCCGAACCTTTTTTGAATAAGAAGGTTATAGTTATCTATATATTCAAGCTCTCGTCTTATCGGTATCATCTTTTCATTATTCCTGTCAAGGTTTGCATCGATTATTGAGGAAAGGGCCGTTACCATTTCGCTTATATCGTCTACTCCATAGAGCTTGGCCTTCCAGTTGATCGTTTCTAATGTATTGCATAAAAAGTGAGGATTTATCTGTGCCTGTAGAGCTTTTATTTGAGCATCCTTCATCATCAGGCTCTCTTTGTATACTTTATTGATTAATCTGGTTATTTCTTCAGACATTCTGTTAAATGTTTTAAAAACGTAACCGAGTTCATCATGCCTGTCATGAGAAACCGTTATGCCGGTATTGCCCTTTTCTATTTTATCCATACTGTCTACCAGAAGATATATAGGATTTATAATATCCCTGTAAATGGTATAAATTAGCACAAGCCAGATCGGGAGCGTTATCAGGCAAAGAATTAGTATTGTATAAAGAACTTTCTTCATATCGGCTAACAGTTGGTTGGATGAAATAAATACTGCCAGCTTCCAGTTTAATTTCGGAATCTCATTGTAGGCCAGATATATGGTGTCTCCATTATAGCTTTCACTATAAAAACCGTTGGGTTTTGATTTTTTTAAAAGTTCCTCTGAAGCCTTTTTATAGTCTTCATTAAATGTATTATAACTATATAACGTTAATCCTTTTTCATTATATATACTTACATTTTGAATATTGTAAGTGAGAAAATCATGTATGGTTCCAAAAAGGTAATCTTCATTGACTTTACAAACTAATGTACCGAGTACTTCATTAGATGTCCGATTAAGAACTTCTCTAATGAGAAATATTTTTGCAGGCTTTCCCTCTTGTTTCTGAAAATACCATATGGGATTTCCCGAAGAGTTTTTTGCAAGTTGAAATAATTCATTATTTGAAGCTATACTTTCACTATCCAATTCAAAATTGTCATCAGCATAGTAAGTAGCATTATTAATATTAAATCTGAATGCCATGAAATCAAATTCACGGCTTGAAGCAACATAGCTTCCGAGATAAATTTCTATGTCCGACTTGAATGTTTGATAATTGGACAGGATAGAATCATCAAAGCCTGCTTTCAATGTTTCATGTGCGTTGTACAGCTTATCGTCAATAAGTATTTTGGCTGAATTTTTAATCACATTGTCGAGTCTATCCGATAGTATTGTCGATAGACCTTCAACATTTTTTACAAGGTTTTCGGTTGATTTTTCCTTAAATACCGATGCATAGCTTTTATATCCGAAATAGGCCATAAAAATGAAAGAATAGGCCATCAATACAAATATAAGCATGTTTAATTTACTTTTTATCGATATACTGTAATATAACTTTTTTATCTTTTTAAATCCTTTAAAACTCACGACAATTTCCTTTCAAATCTTATTGTATTCCCTAATATAAACACTGAAATGTATGTAATAATGCTTGCCGCAAAAATCTTAAGCAAAATCTTATAGATTTATTCGACAATATATTATTAATATCCTTCTACATTAAACACGTTATTAATCTTACATTTAGAGATATGTAAATGTAAAATATTAATGTGCGGTTGTCAACTTGTATGTAGGAAGCTATGGCATCGGTATGGAATTAAGTTATATTGAGAATCATAATATAATAAGCTATAATATAGGATAATGTAATAAGACAATGTAAAAAGATATTAAAAAGTAAAAAAATATTAAAAAGTAAATCCAAATGAAGGGGTGCACATTTTGAGAAAAAACTTTCAATACAATAAAAATATTACTTATAATTCAATAAATGGTGTTGAAATTATCCAATTTAACAACTTAAAGAAATATGAAAGCATCATTAGCCATGGATTTACTACAAGAATAGGCGGAGTAAGTACAGGGGAGTGTTCATCTCTTAATATGGGTTTTAACCGTAATGATACCAGGGAAAATGTTTTGGAGAATTACAGGAGAGTAGCTTCTGCTTTAAATATAGACTGTAACAATATGGTATTGTCTAAACAGGTCCACGACAGCAAAATAAAGTCTGTGGACGAGGAAGACAGGGGAAAGGGAATATTTAAGGAAAACGATCTTCACGGCTATGACGGATTAATGACCGATAAAAGAAATGTTGCATTGGTTACTTTTTATGCTGACTGTGTGCCTCTTTTATTTTTTGACCCTGAAAAGAAAGTTATTGCAGAATCTCATTCCGGATGGCGGGGTACATTAAAAGAGATTGCAAAGGAAACCATAATTGCGATGAATAGGGAGTATGGATGCAATGCAGAAAATATAATAGCAGCAATTGGGCCTTCTATAGGAGAATGCTGTTTTGAAGTGGGCAAGGAGGTCTATGACGAGTTTAAAGCAAGGCATCAAGACATAGATGAGTATTGCAAATGGTTAAACGATGATAAATTAAAAATAGATTTGCAAAGGTTTATTAAAAGAACAATGATAAACCAGGGCATTAGGGAAGAGAATATTTGTATGAGCGAAATTTGTACGAAATGCAACAATGATATATTCTTTTCCCATAGAGGGGATAATGGAAGGACAGGGAGTATGACTTCCATAATGCAGCTTTTGTAAAATAAGTGTGTGAGGAGAATACGAATGAGAAGCAGGCTTGTTAGAATAGTTGCGGTGCTATTAGGCTTAAATATATTGTTTACATCATGCAGCCTTAGAGATAGTGTAAATATTGAGGAAAAAGAGAATAACAAAGAGACAGAGTATAGCGGTGATATAATGGACAAGGGACCTGTAAGGGGAGGAAACTTAAGATTATTCAGCACTGTTCCCGATACCCTTAACCCAATTTTAACCAAAAACCTCTATGTTAAGGATTTTTCCGAACTGATATTTGAGAGCATGACCAAGCTTGACAAATCACAGAAACCCATTCCTGTTCTAGCGGATAAATGGGAGGTATCACAGGACGGGTTAACATGGGTATTTTATTTGCGTAATGATGTGGTTTGGCAGGATGGTACTCCATTTACAGCAGAAGATGTTGAATTTACATTGAAAAACATATTAGACCCAAAGGTAGACACGATATACAAGAAAAATGTTGAAGATATATCTACTTTTTCAGCAGTTAACAAAAGCACAATAAAGATTATTTTAAAAAATCCAAATTCCTTTTTGGCGGAATTAATGACGTTTCCAATTTTATCTAAAAGATATTTTAATGGTGAGAGTATTTCTGTTTCAAAGAAAAATGAAAGTCCTATGGGAACAGGTCCATACAAGTTTGTATCATCCGATGGAAAAACTCTTATAAAGTTGAAGCTCAATGAAAACTGGTGGAAAGCTGCCCCAAATAAGGAAGAATTATTACCGTATATTGAAGATATAGATATACTGCTCAACAGAAACAGCAAGGATGCTATCAATGATTTTCAGGACGAAAAAATTGATTTAACTTATTTAAAAAATAGTGATTTCAGCAAGTTCAGCGGAAGAAACGATATTTATTTAAAGAAATTTCCCAGCAACAATTATGAGTATATATCATTAAACCTTAAGAATCCCATATTGAGCGACAAAGCCGTAAGACAAGCCATGGCATATGCTATTGACAAAGTTAAGTTAATTGATAAAATTATACCGGGCGAAGCCATAGCGGCAGATTTGCCTGTTATTCCCGACACATGGCTTTATGAGTCCAATGCTCTTTCATATACTGCCAGTACTAAGAATGCAAGGGATATTCTCCTTCAAAACGGATGGAAGGAGGATCTCAAATCAGGAACTATGTATAAGACAATAGGCGGGGTATATAGAAAATTGGAATTGGAAATGCTTGTGAATGAGGATAATGATATAAGATTTAGAGTTGCAGAAAACATTGCAAGCCAGCTGCAGGCATGTGGAATTAACGTAAAGGTTAAGAAGATGAAATGGGAGGATGAATTAAAGAGAATAAATAACAAAACATATGAAATGGCATTATTGGGAGTAAGCATACCGGATTATTCCGATATATCATATGCTTTTTCTTCAGACAGTTATGTTTTTAATACCGCAGGTTATAAAAATCCTGAGGTCGATGCTTATTTAAAGCAAATTAAAAGTGAAAATGACGATGCCAAGAAAAAGACGATGTTTTTTAATATGAGAAGTATAATAAGCGATGAAATGCCATATATAGGCTTGTACTTCTATAATCATGCCGTTCTTTTCAATAAAAGGGTAAGGGGAGATTTAAGTTCTTACCAGTGGAGCAAGTATAATGATATTACAAAGTGGTACATTACAGCACCAGTGAGATGATTTTACGATACGTGGAGGTTATTTTATATGTTATGGATAGCAATTGCTGTTGCAATAGTTGCATTAGATCAGATAAGCAAGTTTCTGATAGTGAGCAATGTGGATTTCGGTCAACAGATACCGGTTATTAATGATTTTTTTTATATAACCCATTGGAAAAATACAGGAGCAGCTTGGGGTATACTTGAAAATGGAAGGTATTTCTTTATACCTTTTACAATTATACTTTCCATAGTGCTTATACGCATTCACATTAAATCGGACAACAGGTTTTTAAAGCTTGCACTTTCAATAATATTAGGTGGTGCAATGGGTAATTTCATAGACAGGGTTTATCAGGGCAGTGTGGTGGATTTCCTTCAGTTTTTCTTCGGATCTTACCAGTTCCCCATATTTAATATCGCAGATTCATTTGTTGTTATTGGTACGAGTCTAATGGTTTGGTACATACTTTTTATGCAGAAGGACAATTCTGAAAATGAAATTGAGAAAAAAGAAATTGAGAAAAAAGAGGTTGGAGAATCCTGATGGAAGAGATAAAGCTTATTGCAGATACCAAGGACTTAAGAATTGACTCGTGGATTAGTGAAAAATTGCCTGAGCATTCCAGAACTTACATAAAAAAACTTATCGATAATGAAGCGGTTCTTGTAAACGGTAAAAAGGTTAAGTCAAACTACAAATTGAAGCTAAACGATGAGGTTTTAATTCATGTACCCGACCCGGTAAAGCTTGATGTAGAAGCCGAGAAGATAGATATGGATATAGTTTATGAGGACAAGGATATTTTGGTTATTAACAAACCGAAGGGAATGGTTGTTCATCCGGCAGCTGGAAATTATTCGGGTACACTGGTGAATGGGCTTATGGACTACTGCGGGGATGAGCTTTCGGATATAAATGGAGTTATAAGGCCGGGAATTGTTCACAGGATAGATAAGGACACCTCAGGGCTCCTTGTTGTTGCAAAGAATAACATGGCACATGAGAAATTTACGGACATGCTCAAGGCCCATGAAATTAAAAGAGTGTATTATGCGGTTGTAGATGGAGTTATAAGGGAGGAATCGGGTAAAATTGATGCACCCATTGGAAGGCATCCTGTTGATAGGAAGAAAATGGCTGTCAACACGAGGAATGGAAGGCGTGCAGTTACTTATTTCAAGGTGATGGAACGATTCAAGGATGCAACTTTAGTTGAGGTTAGACTTGAAACCGGAAGAACTCATCAAATTAGGGTACATATGTCTTATATAGGTTATCCCGTAATGGGTGATGAAGTGTACGGAAGAAGAAGCAGGAAAATAGATACCAAAGGGCAGGTTTTGCACGCAAAAATACTGGAATTTGTACATCCCGTAAGTGGCGAAAATATGAGGTTTGAGGTGGATTTGCCCGATTATTTCAAAGAAGTATTGAAGATATGTCGTGAATAAATTTTTTTAACTATAGACAATAAACTCATGTTGTGATATTATTAATTGAACTTAAATATGGAACCTTTAAATTAGTCCAGTGAGGCTGAAAGGTAATAAACTAGTGTTGTTATATAGCATATGTAGCTTCTTGCCTTTTGGCAGGAAGCTTTTTAGTTTGTCATATATTTTGAGTACAATTTATATTATTGTGAAACTGTTAATAATCTGAGCCTGGAGGCATAAATATGGTCAGTAAAGCAGAAATTATGGATCAAAGCAGTATTGATAGAGCTATTGTAAGGATATCCCATGAGATAATTGAAAAAAATAAAGGGGTCAGTGAAATTGCCATCATCGGCATACAAAGAAGAGGGGTACCGCTAGCTCGAAGGATTGCAAAGAAGGTACATGAAATAGAAGGAGTATATGTACCTGTAGGGATATTGGACATAACATTTTATAGAGACGACCTTAGTATGCTGGCCGAGCATCCTGTTATAAACGGAACCCAAATTGATTTTTCGGTAAATGATAAAAAGATTATTCTGGTAGATGATGTTTTATTTACCGGCAGGACCGTTCGGGCTGCTATCGATGCAATAATGGACATTGGAAGACCTAAAGGGATTCAACTGGCCATACTTATAGACAGAGGACATAGGGAGCTTCCAATAAGAGCAGATTATATCGGTAAAAATGTACCGACCTCTAAAAATGAGATCATTCATGTCAAATTACAAGAAATTGACAATGAGAATGTAGTAATAATAAGTGAGATGGAGAAAAGCATAGCTCACTAGGTTAATAAAGTATTTAATGTAGAAATTTAAGTTGGGAGAGGAACATTTAAAAATGCAAATGAGATTAGCAGGTTATATAAAAAATCATATGGATTGGGAAGTTTTCAAACTGCTTTCCTTATTTGTCAATTTTTATTGTTGTTCAACAATTTGTAATTCAACAATTAATAATTCAAACATTTATAATACAAGTGTTTCCGATAGTAAGGGTATATAGTCCTTACTATTTTTATTATGTATAAAAATGATTTTTAATATATACACAAATGTGATTAACGGATGACAAGATTATTTAAAATATAAGTATTATGTTTATGAAAGCGGAGGGGAGACTACATGATGTTAAAATCCAAAGATCTTCTTGGGTTAAAGGACATATCGGCGGAGGAAATAGAACACATACTTGAGACAGCAAAGACAATGAAGTATATTCTCACAACTAACAATAAAAAGACTCCACATCTTCAGGGCAAGTCAGTTGTAACTCTTTTTTATGAGAACAGTACAAGAACTCGATTGTCTTTTGAGCTTGCTTCAAAATATATGAGTTCAAGTTCGGCAAATGTTTCTGCATCAAGCAGCAGTGTTTCAAAGGGTGAAACATTGATAGATACTGCCAAAACAATTGATATGATGGGAACTGATGTTATAATTTTAAGACATCCCATGTCGGGAGCTCCTCACCTGATAGCTAAAAATGTTAATGCATCGGTTATAAATGCAGGTGACGGTATGAACGAGCATCCAACTCAAGCACTGCTTGATATGTTTACAATATATGAAAAGAAAGGAAGCTTAAAAGGACTCAAGGTTGCCATAATTGGAGATATAATGCACAGCAGGGTCGCAAGAAGCAATATATGGGGAATGACAAAGCTTGGTGCAGAGGTAAGTGTGGCCGGGCCGTCTACTTTGATGCCTGTTGGAATAGAAAAAACAGGTGTTAAGGTGTTCAGTACAATACAGGAGGCACTTATCGATGCTGACGTAGTAATGGGATTGAGGATTCAGTTGGAAAGGCAAAAGAAAGGGTTGTTCCCTACAGCTAGAGAGTATTCGAAGTTTTTCGGGCTGGATAACAAGAGGCTCAAGTTTGCAAAGAAAGATGCTTTAGTGCTGCATCCGGGACCTGTAAACAGAGGATTGGAGCTTTCGACTCATGTTGTTGACGGAGACCAGTCATGCATAAATGAACAGGTGACAAATGGCGTTGCCGTAAGGATGGCTGTTTTATATCTTTTGACTAGGAGGAATAGCGGTGAAAACATTAATTAAGGGTGGATTTGTAATCGATCCCAAATCAGGGAAAAACGGTTTGTTTGATATTATTATAGATAAGGGTAAAATTGTTGAAATTGGTAATGACTTGGAGTTTACTACAGGCGATATAGTGGATGTTACAGGAAAGTATGTTATCCCGGGACTCGTTGATGCACACTGCCACTTGAGGGAGCCGGGGTTTGAGTACAAGGAAGATATTGAAACAGGAACGCAAAGTGCTGCAGTTGGAGGGTTTACCTCCATAGCTTGCATGCCTAATACAAATCCTGTAATTGATAATGAATCTGTAGTTAAATACATTATAAACAGGGCAAAACAGGACGGCTTTGTAAATGTATATCCCATCGGTTCAATTACAAAGGGACAAGCAGGGGAAGAGCTTTCTGAAATCGGAGAACTGAAATTCGCAGGTGCTGTTGCCGTATCTGATGACGGAAAGCCTGTCATGAAGGCTTCAATAATGAAAAAAGCTCTTCAATATGCATCCATGTTTGATATCACAGTAATTTCACATTGTGAGGACCTTGATATTGCTGAGGATGGTTATATGAATGAGGGATATCAATCTACCGTCATGGGACTTAAAGGTATTCCGTCAGCAGCGGAAGAGGTTATGGTTGCAAGAGACTTGATACTGGCTGAATACACAAATGCACCAATCCATATAGCTCATGTAAGTACCGAGCTTTCGGTAGATCTCATTAGAAATGCCAAAAAACGCGGAGTAAAGGTGACCTGTGAAACATGTCCCCATTACTTTGTTTTAACGGAGGATGCATGTGAGGGATTCAACACATTGGCAAAGGTTAATCCGCCTTTAAGGACCCAAAAGGATGTAGATGCCATTATAGAAGGCCTGAAAGACGGTACCATCGATATAATAGCAACTGACCATGCACCTCACCACATAGATGAAAAGAATGTGGAGTTTGCTTCTGCAGCAAACGGTATGGTTGGATTTGAAACAGCGTTGCCACTGGTTATTACATACCTTTATAAAACCGGTGTGCTGACATTGGAGCAGATAGTCGAAAAGATGTGTGTAAATCCGTCAAAGATATTAGGGCTTAATAAAGGCTCTCTTGAAGTGGGAAAAGCGGCAGATATTACAATAATTGACGTTGATGAGGATATAATTGTTGATACGGCAAAATTCAAATCAAAAAGCAAGAACTCGCCGTTTAACGGCTACAAGCTTAAAGGTGCTATTTATTATACAATTGTGAACGGTAAATTTATTGTAAGAGAAAAGGTGCTTTTATAAAGCAGTAGTTAATATTATATATAGTATATATAGGGAGTGATTTTCATGTTTATTGATTTATTGATTGATGCTATAAAGGAAAAAGATAATCCGACGGTTGTGGGCTTAGATCCTAAGCTTGATTTTATTCCTCAGTTTATAAAAGAAAAAGCCTTCAAGGAACATGGTGTAAATTTGAAGGGTGCTGCACAGGCTATAATTGAATTCAATAAAGGATTGATAGATGCTTTGCATGATATTGTACCGGCTGTAAAGCCTCAGCTGGCATATTATGAAATGTACGGAATTGAAGGGCTTATGGCCTTTGAAGAGACAGTGAAATATGCAAAACAAAAAGGAATGATAGTAATAGCCGACGGAAAGCGTAACGATATCGGAACTACTGCTGAAAGCTACTCAGCCGGATTTTTGGGAAGAACCCGTATTGATGAAGATGTTTTGCAGCCTATATTTGATGTGGATGCATTAACGGTAAATCCATACCTTGGTATTGACGGTATTAAGCCTTTTATAGATGATTGTAAAAAATATCAAAAAGGTATATTTGTTCTTGTAAAAACATCAAACAAGTCTTCCGGGCAGCTTCAAGACATATTAACAGATAAAGGAAAAAGTATTTATGAGGTTGTTGCTGAGTTAGTTGAGGAATGGGGAAAGAGCCTTAGAGGGAAATATGGATACAGCAGCGTAGGTGCAGTTGTCGGTGCTACTTATCCAAACCAGGCCAAAATATTAAGAAGAGAGATGAAGCATGCATATATATTAGTGCCGGGATATGGTGCACAGGGTGGTACGGCAAGGGATGTAGCACATTCCTTTGACGGGGAAGGCCTTGGTGCTATTGTCAATGCTTCAAGAAGCATTATGTGTGCCTATATGTCCGA
Source organism: Pseudobacteroides sp. (assembly GCA_035370245.1). GTDB lineage: Bacteria > Bacillota > Clostridia > Acetivibrionales > DSM-2933 > Pseudobacteroides. The sequence goes on along the minus strand of DAOOVO010000021.1, from coordinate 27,450 downwards.
CAACTGGAAAAACCAGTATAGTGCAGAGAAATATGCGGATGCATCAAGAGCTGAAGCTATTCGTATGAGAGATGACATTAACAGTGCAATAAAAGCTTAAAATTAAATTAAATATGAGGTGGTAGAATGAAGGCAATACTTGCTTTGGAGGACGGCACAATTTTCACAGGTAAGAGTTTTGGTGTAGAAGGGGAAGTTATCGGTGAGATAGTTTTCAATACAGGAATGACAGGATATCAGGAGGTATTGACAGACCCATCATATTGTGGGCAGATAGTAACCATGACATACCCATTAATAGGCAACTATGGTGTAAACCTTGAAGATATTGAGTCTAACAGGCCCCAGGTAAAGGGCTTCATAGTCAGGGAGCTTTGTGAAACTCCAAGCAACTGGAGATCAATTGAAACTTTAAATGATTATTTAAAAAGGCATAACATAATAGGTATAGAGGGTATAGATACAAGAGCACTTACAAAGATATTAAGAAGTAAGGGAACTATGAACGGGATTGTGACAACTGATGAGAACTTTGATTTTGAAAGCAGTCTCGAGAGAATAAAATCCTATAGAATAATAAACCCGGTATATGAGGTTACTACAAAAGAAGTAATTCACTACGAAGGCAATGGCTTTAGGGTAGCACTCTTAGATTTGGGAATAAAGCAAAATATTGTACGCTCATTGTTAAAAAGAGGATGTGAAGTGTATGTGTTCCCCGCATGGTCGAAGCCGGAAGAAATACTGGCCGTGAATCCCCATGGAATAATGCTTTCAAATGGCCCTGGGGATCCTAAGGACTGCAAAGAAGTAATAGAAACAATAAAGAATTTGATAGGTAAAAAGCCTATATTTGGAATATGCTTGGGACATCAGCTTACGGCACTGGCTAACAATGCCAATACCGGTAAGCTTAAATACGGGCACAGAGGATGCAATCATCCTGTTAAGGATCTTAAAAAGGATCTTACTTATATAACATCACAAAATCATGGCTACACAATATTGGAAGAAAGTTTGGATCACGAAAAGGTAGAGATAAGCCACAGGAACATGAATGATAATACTGTTGAAGGTGTAAGGTACAAAGGGGTGCCTATGTTTACGGTTCAATTCCATCCTGAGGCTTCACCGGGACCTGAAGATACAGCATATCTTTTTGATGAGTTTATTGACATGATGAAAAAGTTCAATGAATAGATTATTTCATTCCACAGGAATGTTTAAGGAGGATAGATAATGCCAAAGAGACAAGATGTAAAGAAAGTACTGGTTATTGGTTCGGGACCAATCATAATAGGCCAGGCAGCGGAGTTTGATTATGCAGGGACTCAGGCCTGCAGAGCACTTAAGGAAGAAGGAATAGAGGTTGTACTGGTAAATAGTAATCCCGCCACAATAATGACTGACACTAATATTGCCGACAAGGTTTATATAGAGCCACTTTGCTTGGATGTTTTAAAAAAGATTATCATTGAGGAAAAGCCCGACAGCGTACTTCCTACACTAGGGGGACAGACAGGCCTTAATCTGGCAATGGAAATTGCAGAAACAGGTTTTCTGGAAGAACATGGTGTCAAGCTTTTAGGTACGGCTACAGAAGCTATTAAAATGGCAGAGGACAGGCAATCATTTAAAGATACCATGGAAAGGATAGGAGAGCCCTGTATTGCAAGTGAGGTTGTTACTACAGTGGAGGATGCCTTAGCCTTTGCCAAGAAAATAGGATATCCTGTAATAGTCCGTCCGGCATATACTCTTGGGGGAACAGGTGGAGGTATTGCCGAGAATGTTGAGGAGCTCAAGGAGATTGCTACAAACGGATTAAGATTATCAAGGGTTACACAAGTATTGATTGAAAAGTGTATAGCCGGTTGGAAAGAAATTGAATATGAGGTAATGAGGGATGGCAAAGGTAATGTTATTACTGTATGTAACATGGAAAATATAGACCCGGTAGGCGTGCATACAGGTGACAGTATAGTCGTAGCTCCTTCCCAGACACTTGCAGATAAAGAATACCAGATGCTTAGAACTGCAGCATTGAAGATAATATCCGAGTTGGGAATAGAAGGAGGCTGTAACGTACAGTTTGCACTGCATCCCACAAGCTTTGAGTATGGTGTTATTGAGGTTAACCCAAGGGTGAGCCGCTCATCTGCTCTTGCGTCAAAGGCCACAGGTTATCCCATTGCAAAGGTTGCTACCAAAATTGCCATAGGTTATGGCCTTGATGAAATACAGAATGCGGTTACAGGAAAGACATATGCTTGTTTTGAGCCAACTTTGGACTATGTTGTAGTTAAGATACCCAAATGGCCTTTTGATAAATTTGTTAAAGCTAAGAGAACTCTTGGAACTCAGATGAAGGCTACCGGTGAAGTTATGTCAATAAGCAGTTCCTTTGAGGCAGCCTTAATGAAAGCTATAAGGTCATTGGAGCTTGGAATTTTTACACTTGAGCAGGATATGTACACAAAGATGGAAACTGACGTGATTATGGAAAAGCTAAAAGACATTAATGATGAAAGGCTTTTTGTAATTGCTGAGGCTTTAAGAAGAAATGTTTCTGTTGAAGAGATATGCAGAATAACTAAGATAGATGAGTTCTTTGTGAGTAAATTCAAGAAAATAGTAGAAATGGAAGAAAAGCTCAAGGAATGCACATTAACATCCCTTACAGTTGATATGATCAGAAGAGCAAAGAAAATGGGATTTACTGATGCTGCAATTGCAAAGTTTGCGGGATGCGACAGGAAGGATATTTATAGAAGAAGAAAAGAGATCGGTATATGTGCAACATATAAGATGGTTGATACATGTGCGGCAGAGTTCGACGCTGTAACGCCATACTACTATTCGACTTATGATGAAAGATGTGAAGTTAGGGAATCGGATAAGGAAAAGATACTGGTTATAGGTTCGGGCCCCATAAGAATAGGTCAGGGTATAGAGTTTGACTACTGTTCGGTACACTCGGTATGGGCTCTTGAAGAATTGGGATATGAAACCATTATTGCAAACAACAATCCCGAAACGGTAAGTACCGACTTTGATACAGCCGACAGGCTTTACTTTGAACCCCTTACCTATGAGGACGTAGAGAATATCGTAGAGACAGAAAAGCCGAAAGGGGCTATAGTTCAGTTTGGCGGACAGACTGCTATAAAGCTTACAAAAGCATTAAATGAAATGGGTGTTAAGATCTTCGGGACAGAGCCTAAATATGTTGATGCTGCCGAGGACAGAGAAAAATTCGATGCCATTTTGGAGGAAGTAGGAATACCGAGACCACAGGGTAAAACGGTATTTACTTTGAAAGAGGCATTGGAAGCTGCAAATGAGCTTCAGTATCCTGTTCTTGTAAGACCGTCATATGTTCTTGGCGGACAAGGTATGGAAATTGCATACAACGATAAGGATGTTGAAGAGTTTATGGAAATCATAAACAGGGTTAAACAGGAGCATCCGATACTTATAGACAAGTATATGATGGGTAAGGAGATTGAAGTTGATGCCATATGTGACGGCGAAGACATATTAATCCCCGGAATCATGGAGCACCTTGAAAGAGCCGGTGTACATTCCGGTGACAGTATATCTGTTTATCCTACCCAGACAATAGACAGTAAAATAAAGGAAGTTATAATAGATTATACTAAGAGACTTGCTAAAGCTCTTCATGTAGTAGGGCTTATAAATATACAATATGTGCTTTACAACAATACCGTCTATGTAATTGAGGTTAATCCGCGTTCAAGCCGTACAGTGCCTTATATAAGCAAGGTGACCGGTATCCCCATGGTTAATTTGGCAACGAAGATAATGATGGGTAAAAAACTTAAAGATTTTAAGTATGGAACAGGTCTTTACAGAGAAGCTGATTATGTTTCGGTCAAGGTTCCCGTATTCTCATTTGAAAAGCTCCATGATGTTGATATAAGTTTGGGACCTGAAATGAAATCTACCGGCGAGGTTTTAGGTATAGCTAAAACTTTTCCTGAGGCACTTTATAAAGGTATTACAGCTGCGGGTATCAAGCTTCCAAAGAAAAGCGGCGGTATACTTATGACGGTTCGTGATACAGATAAGCTTGAGCTTGTCAATTTGGCTGCAGAGTTTGAAAAGCTTGGATTTGAGCTTTACGGTACAGGTAAGACTGCAAACATGCTCAATAAGCACGGAATAGCAACAAATGCCGTTAAAAAGATTGATGACGGATCGCCTAATATTCTCGACCTTATACAATCGGGCAAAATCAGTATGGTTATAAATACTGCTACTAAGGGAAGAAAGCCTGAAAGAGACGGATTTAAGATCAGAAGAAAGTCGGTTGAGTCCTCCATACCGTGTATTACCTCCTTAGACACTGCAAAGGCAATAATAAAATGCTTAAAGCTTGGCAAAGATATAGGCGATATGGATGTTGTAAATTTGAGCGTTTTTGATATATAATTGTTCTGTGTTAAAGAAGGAGGAACAAATGTCAAAGCTACTTAAAGAAGAGATAGTGGGTATAGAGAAAATTGCCCAGGAAATCTATAAACTTACAATAAAATCTGAGTATGTATCAAAGAATGCACTACCGGGACAGTTTATCAATATAAAATGCAGCGAAGGATTAACAGCACTTTTAAGGCGTCCCATCAGTATCTGCGATGTGGACAGGGCTGGCGGTACATTTGATGTGTGCTTTCAGATAAAGGGCATAGGAACGGAATATCTAGCAAGAAAGACAGCTGGTGAGTTGTTGGATATAATTGCACCTATAGGAAATCCATTTCATTTATCTAATGACTATAAGAATATAGCCGTAGTCGGTGGTGGCATAGGTGTATTTCCTCTATTATATTTGTTAAAAGAGAGTTCCCATGCCAATAGGTATACATTTTTAGGATATAGAAATAAGGACTATGTTGTTTTGGAAGATGAGTTTAAAAATGTATCCGATAAGTATTTTATTTCAACTGATGACGGCAGTGCAGGTTATAAGGGACTTGTAACCGATCTTTTGGAAAAAGAGCTCCGTGAAAAAGGCATTGATATAGTTTATGCATGTGGTCCTACCCCTATGTTAAGAAGGGTAATAGAGTTGACAAATAAATATGGAACAAAGTGCCAGGTTTCTATGGAGCAGAGAATGGGATGCGGAATAGGTGCTTGTCTTGTGTGTGCTTGCAAAACAAAGGCTGAGAACGATGACGGTTGGGAGTACAGTCATGTTTGCAAAGACGGTCCGGTTTTTTGGAGCAATGAGATTATATTGGACTAATGCTTTAACCAAAATACATAAAATGTATTTTAAAAATGTCTTTAATAACGTATTTAATAAAGGTAACCAACTTATAGTTTTTATATAGTTGGTTATTTACTTTGGAAAGTATAATGATTGGAGATTTACATAATATGAATGTACTAAAAAACAATAAAGCTTTAATTATATCGATAATTACAATATCCCTTCCCGCAATAATCGAAATGGCATTAAATACCCTTGTGGGTATAGCCGATACCGTTATGCTGAGTTTTTTTGTAGGAAAGGAAGCACTCGCTGCTGCCGGAAATGCCAATCAGATAATATTCACTGTAATACTGATTTTTTCATCATTTAATGTGGGGGCGACGGCTATAATATCCCGAAGCTTTGGGGAGAAAAACTATAAGAGGCTAAATGATACTTCGTGTCAAAATTTATCTTTAAATACTATTATTGGATTTGTAATTATGCTTTTAACATTTTTATTTGCAAAGAATCTAATGAGCATTTTTGATACCACCGAAGAAATATATCTAATGGGCGTTTCTTATTTAAAGATAAATTCAATAGGAATTGTATTTATGTTTTTTTCATTTGCTGCTGCCGCTTCCTTAAGAGGAGTGGGGAATACTCTTACTCCTATGCTCATTACAGCGGGTGCGAATGTTCTTAATATTATTCTAAATTATATATTGATTAAAGGCATATGGATATTTCCTGAAATGGGAATGGAAGGAGCTGCTTTATCTACAACAATATCGAGAGTAGCAGGTACACTTTTATATTTATTGATATTGTTTAAAAACGACAGCTTTCTAAAAATTAAGGCATCAGCATTAATATTTAAAAATGACGTGCTTTTTCCATTAGTAAAGTTGAGCAGTACGGCAGGTATTGAGCAGCTTTTAATTCATACTGCTTTTTTCCTTTCGGGATATTTTATTACTGAGTTTCTTGGTACGGATCAGGAAGCAAGCCTTAGAGTATTGCAAACTATAGAACAGATCTCAACAATGCCTGCCATAGGAATATCCATAGCGGCCGCTACCCTTGTAGGTAAAGCATTAGGAGAGGGTGAACCAAAGAAGGCTCGTTTTACAGGATATGTATGCTTTGGAATGGGTATATTGTGGGGAACATTGATCGGTACTATCTTCATAGCATTTCCTTCATTTGTAGCAGCTTTATTTACACCCGAGACAGAAATTATAGCCATATTAGCCGGAGCGTTGTTGGTAGTTGGAATAGATCAGCCCTTTTTGAACTATATATTTATAGTTTCCGGGGCATTAAGGGGAGCTGGTGATACTATAACGGTTATGATTCTGACTACTATAAGGCTGTGGGTTTTGTTCATTCCCCTTTCATTTATATCTGTCAAATATCTCGGGATGGGTGTGGAAAGCATATGGGTTGCAGAGATTGTAAGCGTGGTTATTTTCAGTGTCATAATGCATATTAGGTTTGTTAAAGGTAAATGGACGGAGATAAAGCTGTAGTAAAATATACGATAACATTAATGACAAAAAAAGAGAGCTTAATTGAAAAGCTCTTATTTATTAGGAGGTTGCAAACTATTAGGTTCAATTTATTATTAAGTATAATGGATATTATTAAATAAATTGTGAACAAACTATTAATATTTTTGTGGCTAAATAATTACTTTTTATATATATGTATTTTTACTTTTATATCAATATTATATTAATAAGTACTTGTATAAGTGAATACTTTATTATTTTAATTGGAATTAAAATATACCATATAATAAAAGAGCCTATGTTGGGTGGCTCTTTTATCGTTGGGGTGAACATATATTTATATTTTAATCAGGGGGAGTTACCTGTTATATAAATAATATAATAATAAAATAAATAAATTATGAATAAATTGTTAAATATTATTACTTTTGTGTTACAAAATTTAATTTGGTAGTTAGAATTTTTAATATTTAGAATTTTTATACTAATGTAAATTGCTAGCAAATTCAAATGTAAGCATTATACAAAGACAATCATTGACACTGCGGTTTTATTGTAATAGTATATAGATGATTATACATATTGCAGGTACAAACAATAGATGGATAAGAAAACTTTTTCGAATTTTTGTAATGCATTAAGTAAATATTTGAAATACTATATTAAATACGATTAATCTTTTACATTTATCTATCGCAAAATTCATATAAGCATCGTTATTTTGCTTTGCTAAATGTAAGATTAAGAGTATTAACGTATTTAAAGCAGTAAGGAAAATTATGATTAAAGGAGAGAATTTAAATGGAGAGAATCCCAAAGCAAAAGGAACCGTTAGTCACACATATTTATACCGCTGATCCTTCGGCACATGTATATGAAGGTAAAATTTACATTTATCCCTCCCATGATACAAATTTGGATATTGAGTCAAATGACAATGGAGATCAATACATGATGGAGGATTATCATGTTCTGTCTATGGACGATTTGAATTCACCTGTTGTTGATCATGGTGTCGCATTGCATATAAATGATGTTCCATGGGCAAGTAAACAAATGTGGGCTCCCGATGCTGCATTTAAAAATAATACCTATTATTTGTATTTTCCTGCAAGAGACAAAGAAGGCAAATTTAGGATTGGAGTTGCAACCAGCAAGAATCCTGCAGGCCCGTTTAAGCCTGAGCCTGATTTTATAAAAGGCAGTTTCAGCATAGACCCTGCAGTATTGGTGGATGATGACGGCAAAGCATATATGTATTTTGGAGGATTATGGGGAGGACAATTAGAAAAGTGGCAGACAGGCGAGTTTGTTGCTGAGCCTGCAGAAATACCTCCAACAGCACCGGCTTTAGGACCGAGAGTAGCTGAATTAAGCGATGATATGCTTTCCTTCAAAGAAGCTCCACAGGAAATTTCAATTGTCGATGAAAACGGCAATCCTATTCTTGCCGGAGATGAAGATAGAAGGTATTTTGAAGGTCCATGGATGCACAAGTATAATGGCTATTATTATCTTTCCTATTCAACAGGTACGACCCACTACATAGTTTATGCCATAAGCAAGAGCCCTAAAGGTCCTTTTGTTTATAAAGGAAGGATACTTGAACCTGTTATCGGCTGGACAACACACCATTCTATAGTGCAGATTGGTGAAAAGTGGTATCTCTTTTATCATGATTGCTCTTTATCAAATGGAATTAATCATAAGAGATGTGTAAAATATACCGAGTTATTTTATAATGATGACGGAACCATACAGACTATAGAGCCGTATAAATAAGGTTAACAATAGATGACAATTGGAAATGTAAATTGTAGAAAGTGTATATACTTTTATATTACATGGGACAATAAGTTTCCTTATGGCTGTAAGCTGTATGAGGTCAAATCAAGACAATTACCGTCAATAGTTGTTTATCAGTCTATCGGTAAGATGTGTGAAAGCTTTAAAGAAAAAGTTAATAGATAATTATTTAAAAATCCCTGGGATGTTGATTCCGGGGATTTTCGTTTCTCCAAAAACAATCACAAATTTTCGTAAATTAGAATACCATATTATTGTCGAATATCCTTGATTAAGGTAGTTTGCATACAGCATTGAATTTTGTTGTGAAAAGGAGTAATGGCAATGGCTGAGAGGATTTGGTTGGCATCTCCTCATATGAGCAAAGAAGGCTATGAGATGTTTTACATAAAAGAGGCATTTGACACTAATTGGATAGCTCCACTCGGACCTAATGTTACCGAATTTGAAAAGGAATTGGCGGCAAAGGTAGGTGCTAAAGCAGCCTCAGCAACAACAACCGGATCTGCTGCCATTCATCTTGCACTAAAGTTAGTCGGGGTTAAAGAGGGAGATATTGTCTTTTGTCAGTCATTGACTTTTTCAGCAACAGCCAATCCAATTATTTATGAGAAAGCTACTCCTGTTTTTATAGATAGCGATTATACTACATGGAATATGAATCCTGATTTATTGGAGCAGGCTTTATTGAAATATAATGGGCGTGTGAAAGCGGTATTGGTGGTTCATATTTATGGCCTGTCGGCGGATATGGATAAAATTGTTGAACTATGCCGTAAGTATAATGTATCACTCATAGAAGATGCTGCGGAATCACTGGGAACTTATTATAAAGGCAAGCACACAGGAACATTTGGTGATGTTGGGGTGTTCAGCTTTAATGGCAATAAGATTATAACTACCTCTGGCGGAGGCATGATTGTTTCCGATAACGAAGAGAAGATTGCTAAAACCAGATTCTGGGCAACACAGGCTAGGGATAAAGCAAGGCACTATGAGCATAGTGAATTGGGTTACAATTATCGCATGAGCAATATTTTGGCCGGCATCGGAAGAGGACAGCTTAAAGTATTGGACCAGAGAGTGGCTAAGAAGAAGTACATATTTGAGTATTACAAGAGAGAATTAGGTGGACTTGAAGGGTTAGAGTTTATGCCAATCAATGATTGGAATGAGCCTAATTACTGGTTAAGTGTGATAACATTAAACGGCCCGGTGAAGCCTGTCCAAGTTATAGATGCATTGGATGCTGAAAATATCGAGTCGCGTCCGGTATGGAAGCCTATGCATATGCAGCCGTTCTTTGCCGGGTATGATTATATAGGCGGAGATGTTAGTGAGAAATTGTTTGAGACAGGTGTATGCCTCCCCTCCGATACCAAGATGACGGATAATGACTTAGAGAGAGTTTGCAGGATTATTAAAGGATTGTGGAAGTAAATGAAGCGAAAAAAAGGGTTCTATGAAAAGTACATAAAAATACCCCAGGATTTTATACTGTCTTTGATTGCACTAATTGTGTTGAGCCCGGTATTTCTTGTCGTTGCGGTTTTGGTAAGAATAAAGCTGGGCAGCCCTGTGCTTTTTACTCAATATAGATTGGGACTCAATGAAAGAGTATTTAAGATGTATAAATTCAGAACAATGACAGATGAAAAAAATGAAAATGGAGATTTGCTGCCTGACTCCGAGAGACTTACCAAGTTTGGCAAAATATTAAGAGCTACAAGCTTGGATGAACTTCCCGAACTGTGGAACATAGTTCGTGGCGATATGGCACTTGTAGGGCCTAGGCCTTTATTGGTTCAATATTTGGAGCTTTACAACGAGCATCAAAGGAGAAGACATGAGGTGAGACCGGGCATTTCAGGTCTTGCACAGGTCAGTGGACGCAATGCATTAAGCTGGGAAGATAAGTTTAGGCTTGATATTGAGTACATAGATAAAGTGAGCTTCATAGGCGATTGGAAGATTATATTTCTTACTATAAAGAATGTATTCAAAAGAGAAGGAATCAGTTCAAATACATCGGATACAATGGAGCCCTTTAGAGGTTCTGTTGATAAGACAAAGAGATAAATTCATGTAATTTCTTAAAATAAATTGTTTTTGAGAGGAATGTACCGACCGTGAAGGATAAACTCATCATTATCGGTGCCGGCGGACACGGAAAGGTTGTTGCCGACATTGCAATAAAAACAAATAAATGGCAAAATATAGCATTCCTCGATGACGAGTCGAATAAGACAAATCTAGGGATTATGGTCATTGGTAAAACATATGATGTTTCTAAATATAAAGATGAAGCAGACTTCTTTGTGGCTATTGGGAACAATGCCGCAAGGGAGAATATTCAGGAAAAGCTAATAGCTAATGGGGCTTCTATAGCGATTTTAATCCATCCTGATGCAACTATAGGAGCTGATGTTGAAATCGGTATTGGAACAGTTGTGATGGCGGGCGTGGTGATTAACAGTTCAAGTAAAATCGGAAAAGGCTGCATTATCAATACAAACAGCAGTATAGATCATGACAATATTATTGAAGATTATGTTCATATATCTCCCGGAGCAAACTTAGCCGGAACTGTTAAAGTCGGCAGGGGAAGCTGGCTTGGCATAGGAAGTATAATAAGCAATAATGTCAGCATTTGCAGTGGATGCATACTTGGTGCAGGTGCAGTGGCGGTAAAGGATATTACCGAGCCCGGGACATATGTGGGGGTTCCGGTGAGAAAGATTAATTAGTTTTTGTAAATCGAATTTGCAAAACAAATAATGAGGAAGGTAAATTATGAATTATTTTGTATATGTAGATGGGATTCTTGGAGTTAAAACTAATGAAAATCAGTTTGCTTGGTCTTACGGAACCGTTGCACCTAAAAGCACAAAAGAAAAGTTTGATGCCTGCATGATAAAAATTAATATTGAAGTAAGGCCTTCAAAAGAGGTTTTTGATAGAGATGTTGATTTTGACAAAAAAGGTAAATACCACTATTTTTGTGCTGATAAAAATGAAAACAAAGTTTATTATGAAAGAAATTTTTTCGGCAAAAGTAAATTAAGATACTCAATTGAGTTAAATAATAACGAAATAAATGTAGTTGTAGGTAAAAACTACATGAGATACATAAAACATAGAATTATGGGATTGCATTCCATGGCTTATACTTTAACGGATATAACTGCCGGTCTTCTCTTAAAGAATGGAATTGCTACTATTCATTGCTCGGCGGTTAATAAAGGAGAACAGTCCATAATCATATTTGCACCGCCAAATACGGGAAAGACTCTTACAAGCATTCAGCTATGTAAAAATAATGGGTTTAAATTTATTGCGGAAGATTTCGCATTAACAGACGGAGAAAATGTATGGGCAGTTCCCTGGACCAGTACATTTAGATACTATAACGAAATTAATGAATCTAAAATTGATTCGATTGTCAATAGGATTACATCTGTTCTGCCGGTTATGGAGTTGATATCCGTTAAAAAGAACAAATCAATTGATGCATATCTTGGAAAAGATGTTGTTAAGCATTTTTCAAAAGCAACGGATATTGTGGTTCTTGAAAGAGGAGCGGTGAGAGTTGAGAAAGATAAAACAGAAGGCTTGAGAAAGCTGATTAATCTAAATAAATATGAATTCAATTATCATAAAGCACCTTCTATTTTGGTTTTGGACTATTTTAACGAAGATTTTTCTCCTGAAGTGATGCATGAGACTGAAAAAAATATTTTAAGAAAGCTTATTGATAATTGCAGCTATGTATCGATTTCAGCAGAAAATGCTTTGGATTATGCAAATATAGTTCTTGATGAAGTTGTAGAGATAAGATAATGAAAAAAATTGTGCATGTTTTTACAGTATCTATGTCATTAGTTTTCTTAGAAGGTTTATATGATAAATTTAAAAAAAACGGATATGAATTAATAGTCATATGCTCAGACGGCTACGAAGCCAGATATGAGGAAAGTATCGGCAATATAAAATTCTATCCGGTCAGTATGAGCAGGGGCATAAACCCCATTAAAGACCTGTTTGCTTTAATTAGAATAATATCAATTCTTAAAATCGAAAAACCGCAGGTTGTTCATGGTCATACTCCTAAAGGCGGGTTATTGGCGATGTTAGCTTCAAAGTTTTTATCAATCAAAAATAGACTTTATCATTTACATGGTTTGAAATATCCGGGTGAAAAAGGAATAAAGCGGTTAATCATTAAGTGGATGGAAAAGACAACTGTCAAGCTTTCGGCAAATGTTTTTGCTGTAAGCAATAGTCTTAGAGAATACGCCATCAATTCCGGTTTGGGATCGGCTGAAAAAATAAGCATATTGCTAAACGGAAGTGTTAAAGGAATTGATCTTAAAATGTCGGAAGAGATAAGGAACCGTAAAAAACAGCTGATTTCTGAATTAGGGATAAAAAAGCATAACATTACAATTGGGTTTGTTGGAAGAATAACCGAAGAAAAAGGTGTTTTTGAGCTTTTTGAAGCTTATAAAAGGTTAATGGAACTAAAATATGATGTGGGATTGGTGTTATGCGGTTTAATGGAAATTAAAAGTGAAAGAAACAGAGCTTTGTTTGATGAGATTTTGAAATTGGATGGTGTCCAATATTTCGGCCAAGTTGATAATCCACTGGAGTACATGGTGTGCTGTGACATATTTGTATTACCGTCATGGAGAGAAGGATTCGGTTTGGTTAATATTGAAGCCAATTCTGTGGGTGTACCTGTTATAACAACCGATATCATAGGCTGCAAAGATTCTATTGAAAATGGCAAAACAGGCATTCTTGTTGAGAGTAAAAATAAGGATGAATTGATAAAAGCATTGGAGTATTTGATAAAAAATACTCAAAAGAGAATAGATATGGGCCAAAACGGTATTAAAAGAGTTGAGATGTTATATGACAGAAATGCAATTTGGGATGAATTATTAAACGAATACAACAAAATGGTTAAGGAGGTGGAAATTTGAAAGCTCTATTTGTCCACGGATTTAAATTTTTTGAAGATTCAAGAGGGAATTTATATCTGCGAGGATATGACAACGCTATTTGGAATAGATATTTAAAGCTATTTGATGAGCTTTATGTAATAGGACGCAAGATATCTGTAATTGATATGGATACGGCTGGATTCAACAAATTTGAAGGAGATAAATTATTTTTCATAGAGGTACCGGATATATATGATGCGAAGAATTATTTGAGAAACAATATTGTATTTAAAAATATGGCATATAAGATAATTGACGACGTGGATGTAATAATTACAAGACTGCCCGGAACTTACTCATCAAAGATAATTAATTATGCAAAGAAGAAAAACAAACCTTATCTAATCGAATTAGTGGGTTGTCCCTGGGATGCTCTGTGGAACCATAGCATAAAGGGGAAATTAGCTGCACCGTATATGTGGTACTCAACGAGAAAGGCTGTTATTAATGCTCCATATGTTTTATATGTAACTAATGAGTTTTTACAGAGAAGATATCCTGCAAACGGCAGGCATATAGGTTGCTCCGATGTTAGTTTGCCTTTATTGGATGAGGAAATATTAAAAAACAGACTAAATCGTATAGAGCAAAGGAGTGGAAATAAACCCATTGTAATAGGAACAATCGGAGCTACGAATGTACGATATAAGGGACAGCAGTATGTAATAGAGGCTATCAGTTATTTAAATAGGCAAGGTTATGATTTTCAATATCAAGTTGTGGGTGGCGGGGACAGGAGCTTTTTGATGTCATTGGCGGAAAAATACGGAGTTTCCCATAAGGTTAAATTTTTAGGGTCACTGCCTCATGAAAAGGTATTCGAATACTTGGATAATATAGATTTATATATACAACCCAGCAAAACAGAGGGTATGCCGAGAGCTCTGATAGAGGCTATGAGCAGAGGCTGTCCTGCCATAGGTTCAAATACCGGAGGTATTCCAGAATTGCTTAATAAAGAATTTGTATTTAAAAAAGGCTCGGTAAAAGAGCTGTGTAATTTGCTAAAGAGATTAAATAAAGAAGAAATGCAAAAAGAAGCTAACCGAAACTTTGAAAAAGCCAAAGAATACAATAAAGAGTTGTTGGATCAAAAAAGAACTGCTTTTTTTAAAGAGTTTGTTCGTATGGTTTAATGATATGATGACAGAAGGGAGCTATAATAATTGATATTTTTTAATATCTATTATTAATTGAAAGATGATAATAATAATTAAATTTATAACAATTTTCATCGGAACAATTACTGTCACAAAAAGTATATTGGATTATTTCAAAAAAAAGAATAGCAATATCATAATATATCCTGAAGCAGTATTTTACTTTTTTTTCTATGTACCCATTATTCTGGATTTGATATTTGGAAGTCCCGTATACCCATCAATATATTGGGGGTTTATTGAGACTCATGATAATTTTTTTACAGAAATAATATATTGCATAATTATACTGTACATATTGTTAATGTTTAGATATTTTCAAAAGAAAAATGTTTATACAATAAGTTTTAACGTTGACAATAAAAATTTGGGAAGATTCTTAATAGCTGCTTTAATGGTTCTGGTTCTTTACTGCTTATATAAAGTAATAAATTTGGATATTGTAGAAATAGTAATGAATTATGAGATGAGATATTATGATAGCTTGGAAATCTCAAACATTAAGATTCTTTGTTTTGTTATTGTCGTTTTGGTTATAACTATATTGGCATTAGAGAATCAAATAAATTTAATTGTTTTCAAGTTTATGGTTCTAATGCCTGTATCAATTTTTGCCTTTATGCTAAACGGTAAAAGAGCAGTAGTATTTTTATTCATTGTAAGTCTCGGTTTTATTGTAGTTTTAAAAAGGATTTTTGAAAGCAAAACATGTTATGCAATTTTTCTGATTATATTGGTATGTTCGGCTTTATTATTTCAAAAATTTTATAGTGATAAGATTTTTCCCGATATCAGTTCTTTTGAAGAATCATATACATCATATCGTGTTAACTATGGAAGAGACGACACACTTAAAATGGCAATTTATTCTGAGCTAAACGGTGATGACGAAATTAGAATTTTGGAATACAGGGGTCAGACACTGCTTTATTATCTCACTTTTTATATAAACAGAGACAATTGGGAAGATAAGCCTTATCCTTATGCAGTATACTTTACCAGTGCGTTGGTTGGTTTGAAGGAGCCGCAGAATATAGGATGGGCGATGACAACTTCAATTTTTGATGAACTGTTATCAAACTTCAGCTGGATAGGTATATTTTTAGCACCATTTATAATAAATCGGTTTTGCAAATTCATGGTGAAACGGAGCTATGATACCATTGGCAAGGCGAATTTGCTTTTGGCAATATTATTGTCTGTGCTGGCTATTGCAGTTCAAATAAGTGCCTTTTTAGTATTTTATATATTGTTAGTGGTTCTTCTCATTATACAAAAATGTAAAAAGGAAATATGTAAATATAAAGGCAAAACATCTATCGCGAAATAATAGAAGTTGCAAATAAGATAGGGGGATATCCTATGAACAATAGAGTGCTTATATATATGGAAGAACACTATTTAAAGCCCATAGGAGGGCCTGCAGGTTATTTGTACAATTTAAAAAATGAGCTTGATCGCAGAAAAAATAAAGATATTGAATTTATTAAAAAAAATGATAAACATGCAACTGTAAAAAAAACAGTGAGAAAAATGCCTAAATTTTTATATAAGTTGTTGCTCATATTTAAACGAGTTGCTGAAATAAGCTTTTTATTAAGCTCTAGACCTAAGATAACGGATGTAAATCTTGACGATTATGATATGGTTCACTTTCACAGTACATTTCGATTGTTTGAAGCTAAAGACAGTTTAAAAAATTATAAAGGAAAGGTTCTTTTAACATCACATTCGCCAAAGCCTCTATTTATGGAGAGAATGGAGGATATGGCAACGCCGTTGGAAAGAAAAATATTTAAGAGAAAATATTTGAGCTTATCATCGGTAGATGAATATGCTTTTAATAGAGCGGACTATATAATTTTCCCATGTCCCGAAGCAGAAGAGCCTTATTTAAATAATTGGGAAAAATTTTCAGAAATTAAAGAAAAAAACAAAGATAAATTCAGATATCTTTTAACGGGAATAAATGAATGCAATGTGAAGGTCGGCAAAGAAGAAATTCGAAGGACCTATAAAATTCCCGACGATGCTTTTATCATATCTTATGCAGGAAGGCATAATGTGACTAAAGGGTATGATATGCTGTTAAAAATTGGAGAAAAATTATTACATGAAGACCATAACATATATTTCTTAATTGCAGGCAAGGAAGAGCCCTTAAAAGGGATAAAAAATGACCGCTGGATTGAAGTGGGCTGGACAAATGACCCTCATTCTCTCATCGCAGCTTCTGATGTATTTGTGCTTCCCAATAAAGAGACTTATTTCGACATTGTAATGTTAGAGGTGCTTTCTTTAGGCAAGATTGTTGTTGCCAGCAATACAGGAGGAAACAAGTATTTTAAAAAGATTAATGCGGAGGGAATATTTCTTTACAATACCATTGATGAAGCCGTGTCTCTATTAAATAGAGTCATGGATATGCCGCATGAAGAAAAAAACAGATTGGAGCAATTCAACAAAAGATTATTTAATGAGAAATTTACCGGCGAAATCTTTTGCAACAATTATATAGAACTTCTAAATGAGCTTAAAAGAGATTAGTTTGGGGGCAGTTATGAAGTATGATTATTTGGTAGTAGGCTCAGGCCTATATGGAAGCATTTTTGCACATGAAGCAAACAAGAGGGGAAAAAAGTGTTTGGTAGTTGAAAAAAGGGACCATGTTGGAGGGAACATATATACAAAAAATATTGAAGGTATTAATGTACATTGTTATGGAGCACATATTTTTCATACAAGCAACAAGAGGGTATGGGACTATATGAATTCTTTTGCAGAGTTCAATAGATATACAAACTCACCCATTGCAGTTTTTAAAGATGAAATTTACAACCTGCCTTTTAATATGAATACATTTAATAAAATGTGGGGAGTTAAGACGCCTGCTGAAGCTAAGCAGAAGATTAATGAGCAGGTGAATGAAGCCAATATAAAAGAGCCTAAAAACTTGGAAGAACAGGCTATCAGTCTGGTAGGAAAGGATATTTACGAAAAGCTGGTTAAAGGTTATACCGAGAAGCAATGGGGAATGAAGGCAACGGAGCTTCCACCATTTATTATAAAGAGACTGCCTGTAAGATTTGTTTATGACAACAATTATTTCGATGATAAATATCAGGGAATTCCCATAGGAGGATATACAAGAATTATTGAAAAGCTGCTTGAAGGAATAGAAGTTAAGTTAAACACTGATTTTTTTACCTATAGAAAAGAGTTGAAAAATATAGCACACAAGGTATTATTTACAGGAATGATTGATGAGTTCTACAATTATCGATTTGGGGAATTGGAGTATAGAAGCCTTAAGTTTGAGCATGAGCTTTTAAATGAGGAAAATTATCAGGGCAATGCGGTGATAAACTATACCGAATACGATGTGCCTTATACAAGGATTATAGAGCATAAGCATTTTGAATACGGGACCCAATCCAAAACAATAATCACAAAAGAATATCCTGTGAAATGGAAGAAAGGTGACGAGCCCTATTATCCGGTAAATAACCATAAAAACAATGCAATATATGCTAAATACAAAGAATTAGCAGAAAAAGAAACAAATGTTATTTTTGGAGGAAGGCTTGCAGAGTATAAATATTATGATATGCATCATATTGTAGAAAATGCTTTGAGAAAAGTAGATGAAGAATTGGTAGAGTAAGGAATTGTTAAAATGAGTAAAAGCATAGCTAAAAATTTAGGATACAATCTTTTGCTAAATGCAGTCTCATTGATTCTGCCTCTAATAACCATGCCGTATATCTCCAGAGTATTGGGAGTTGATGGAGTAGGTATATACAATTACACATTGTCAATTACACAATATTTCATCATATTTGGTTCTTTAGGATTAACAATGTATGGAAATAGGCAGATTGCATATACAAGGGACGATAAAGAAAAGATGTCGAGGACATTTTGGTCCATATTGATATTGAGAATTACGTCAACAGGTTTTGCAACGGTATTATATTATTTGATTTTCGGTAATATCGATACATACAGGGAAATTTATATGATTCAGGCTATTAATATTATTTCCGCCATGGTGGATATTTCATGGTTATATATTGGGCTTGAAGATTTTAAAAAGACAGTAACAAGAAACCTGGCTGTTAAGATTATAGGAGTCTGTCTTATATTCTTATTTGTAAAAACACAAAACGACCTGAAATTGTACGTTTTAATAAATGTACTTATGGTATTATTGGGAAATCTCATAATGTGGGTTTATTTACCCGGAATATTGATAAAAACAAAAATAAGAATTAGAGAAATAAAAGACCATCTTCTGCCTGCTGTTCAATTGTTTATACCTCAGATTGCAATTCAAGTTTATGTAGTAATTGATAAATCAATGATTGGTTTGCTTTCTAATGTTGAAGAAGTGGGGCTGTATGCACAGGCTGAAAATATTGTAAAAGCAGCTTTGGCAATGGTAACTGCACTAGGTACGGTAATGCTGCCGAGAATGAGCAATATTTTTGCAAATGGAGATAAAGAAAAGATGGACAGCTATTTGAATGCCAGCTTGAGAGGTGTAGCTTATGCAGCAGTACCCATGTTTATCGGAATTGCATGCATATCCAAGGAATTTGTAGGTTGGTTTTTTGGGGCCGGATTTGAACTGGTAACATACTTGATAATGGTTATTTCTCCCATTTTGTATTTTATAGCCATGAGCAATGTAATGGGAGTGCAGTATTTATTGCCGTCAAATAGAATAAAAGCGTTTACGGTTTCCGTAACAACCGGTGCAGCAGTTAATGTAATACTAAATTTTCTGATGATACCGCCAATGAAATCCCTTGGTGCATCTATAGCAACAGTTGCTGCAGAGTTCTCTGTTGCCGGAGTTCAATTCTATTATTTAAGAAAAGAAATTAAAGTCGAATTTTATTTGGAAAGCTTTATTAAATATATATTTGCATCAGCAGTTATGGCTGGTGCTATAAGAATAATCGGTAATATTATGGGCGTGGGAATTGATACTACAGTTTTACAGGGTATAATAGGAACTATTGTTTACATAATTGTATTGATACTGCTTAAAGAAAAAGTTAATTTAATGCTTTGTACAGCGGTGTCAAACAGAATCGGAATTAGATTAAGAAGATAAAAATATGCAAAAGATGTAACAATTACCGCTTAAATTAATATATATATTATATATTTATATAATTATTAAATTCGTCTTTGCCGAGCTTTTACAGGCATGTCTCAAAAAATATTGAACAAGGCGGATTAATAATTATATAACAAGTATGAAGAGATGAAGGTGATAGCCGTGGAACTTAAGGAACTTCTCAATATATTTTATAAAAAGCTATGGCTCATAATATCTTTGCCTTTAATTGCAGCAATTATTGTAGCTTTTTTTAGTTTATGTATATTGAGCCCGGTCTATGAATCGGGTTCTACGCTTTATATTATCAATAAAAGCACCAATGAAAGCAATATCAGCTATAATGAGATTTTAACCAATCAGATGTTTGTAAAAGATTATAGAGAGCTTATTAAAAGCAGATCGGTAACAAAAGAAGTTATAGAAGAACTGAAAATAAATGATCTTACTCCTGATGAACTTGCAGAAAAAATAAAAGTAGACACGAAAAGTGAAACACGAGTATTGGATATAAGAGTACAGGATTCTGATCCGCAAAGAGCAAAGCTGCTTGCTGAAACAGTAAGTAAAATATTTATAAAAAAGTCCATTGATCTTATGAATGTCGATAATGTAAATATAGTTGACAATCCTGAAATTCCTGAAGAGCCTGTGTACCCAAAACCCTTAAAATATTGCATATATGTATTCCTGGTAGGCATTGTTGTAGCATTAGGTATTGCTTACCTGTCGGAGTATGTAAATGACAAAATTGTAAGTACGGAAGACGTGGAAAATCATATGGGCCTTACCGTAATAGGTATAATACCTTTACTGAAGGTTAAATAGGGGGAGGGAGCAACTTTGTCTGAAGCAAAATATGATATAAAATATAAACTTAGTGATACTATTGAAGAAGCCTATAAGGTATTGAGAGCAAACATACTTTTCAGCAATTCAAACAATCAGATAAAAACCATTACTGTAACCAGCTATACCCCTGGCGAAGGAAAAACTACTACATCCGTAAACCTTGCAATAACCATGGGAAAGTCCGGTATGAGGGTACTATATGTTGATGCCGATTTAAGGAAGCCAATGACATATAAGACTCTTATAAACGCCAGTTTCAAAGGACTATCCAATTATTTAATGGGTAAGGCGGACTTAAATGAGATAATAAACAGCACAAATATTGATGGTTTTTATTTTATATCCTGTGGAATAAAACCGCCTAATCCCGGAGAATTGATTTGCACCGAACGCTTTACAGAGTTTTTAAATAAGGTCCGGGAGGAGTTTGATCTTGTCATAGTAGATACTCCACCCCTTGGAAGCGTTATTGACGCTGCCGTAATAGCAGCACAGACAGATGGAACCATTCTGGTTATAAAGCCCGGTACGGTAAAGTTTAGGAATGCAATAATGATGAAGGAACAGTTGGTTAAAGCAAATGCAAAAATAATTGGAGTTGTTTTAAACAAGGTTGATAAAACAGACTACAAAAACTATTACTGTGGATATGATTATTATGGAACCAAAAGCAAATATAAAAAGAAGAGCTTAAAAAGCAGAATTCTAAAAAGAGGGATTAAACATGATTGACATACACAGCCATTTGATTTATGGAGTTGATGATGGACCCCCTACAATTAAGGAATCGATTAGAATGGTGTTGGAAGCGGAAAAAATGGGCATAAATACCATTATTGCCACGCCACATTATCGTAAGTCTTTATTTAAATCGGAGAATGCGTTGGAAAATTTTATGGAACTCAAGACAAGAGTTAAGGACTGCGACATAGAACTGCTTTTGGGCTATGAAGTTTATTTTGATTCTATATTGCCTGATGTTTTAGTTGAAAAAGACAGATATACGCTTAATAAATCAAAGTATCTGCTGTTTGAATTGCCCTTTGATGTTATACCGTTAAATGTTTCTGATATTATTCTAAATTTGCATATGGAAAACTTTATACCTATTATAGCACATCCCGAAAGAAACAGAAGTTTTGCTAGCAATTTCCAGTTGATTCTTGATTTTGTTGAAAATGGGTGCTTGGTGCAGTTGGATGCGGCCAGTATTTTGGGAGTATACGGATCTCTTGTAAAAAGATTTGCCAAAAATATTATCAAGCTAAACCTTGCACATTTTGTTTGCTCGGATGCACATAGTGCCGCTGACTACACCAATTGGTACCTTCCGGCTTATGAAAAGGTGAAACGTTGGGGTGGTACTGAGTATGCGGATGTATTGTTCTTCAAAAATCAGAAGACGCTTTTGGGATTGTAATAATTTTTTATAGAGGACAGGGATGGTATGATTGATTTTAAATGTTTCGATATCAAACAGGAAAATATTACTGCATATGCATCAAAAAGCTATGTAATTTTTAAGAGAATTTTTGATATAGCGGTTTCATTTTTAGGACTTATTCTTATCTTTCCTTTGCTTTTATTTTTTATGGCATATTTGTCTTATAGACAGTATGGTTTAATTTTTACATATAAGGAAGCAATAGGATTTGGAGGGAGGGTTTTTCGCATTTACAGGTTTTATAACAGGAGTGAAAATGATGAGAAAATAATGAAGTACCTTGAAAGCAATCTTAATCAATGTGAACCGGAAATGAATGAAAGGTACGAAAGAAAGCTTACCGCGATTGAGAGGATGGCATGCGGTGAGTTTATAACGAAAGCTTTACAGTTGATTAATGTTATAAAAGGTGAGATGAGCATAGTTGGCCCATTAGCAATAAACAGCAGCGAAGTGAAACACAATAAAAAATGGTTTGACGTGAGGCTCACTGCCAAGCCGGGGATACTAGGACTGTGGGATCTATATAAAAGGAAGTGTGACGGATACGATGAAATGATTTGGTTTGATTTTAAATACTTAAGAGAACGAGGGCTTATATATGATGTAAAGATTGTTTTAAAAGTACTTACTTTAAAAATAATGAACCATATAAAAAGGTAACATAATACACAAAACAACATACTATGTTTGTAGAGGACTAAAATTTTTATGATTATAAAGGAGGAAAAAATTATGCTTATAGTTATTTGGTTGATGATTCTTTTAATACCGGGATTGATTGGTGTATTTGCTTATGAATTTGTCAGCAGAAATCAGATAAGAGTCGGTTATAGGTTTATTTCTCTTGCATTAATATTTGATTTGTTTGCACTTATATTTAACCTGCTCTGGCTTAGATTCATAAAGCTAGTCTATGATTTTGATGCACTGTTGGTATATTTGAACTGCTTGAGTTTTACTCCTAAATATGCAATCCTTAACATTATCCTGTGTATTATTTATGGTGTGATTCTTGGTTTGATATGTAGGTGCTTTATTGGAAGAAATCATAGATATATCGAAAAAGGAAATTAAATAGGAATAAGAAAATAATAAATCGGTCAATTAGGTGAAATGAGGACTGTTGCGAAACTATCAGTTTTGTAACAGCCCTCTTTTTGATGTCTATGAACTTATTTTGGCTTTAAAACATAATATGTATAGAAACAGTTATTATGCAAATAGCTTGGTTTCATGTTTTTTTAGGGGGGAAGAGGGTTGAAAATAAATAAGAGAAAGATTTTATTTGTCATAGGAGATTTTATACTCTTATATATAGCTATTTATGCTGCCGTATTGTTGAGATTTGACGCAGATATTCCTCCAGGCTATATGAATAATATAAAAAACTTGTTTATTCTGGCGTGTTTGGTAAATATTCCAATGTTTTATTTATTTGGACTATATTCACGTTTGTGGGTTTATGCCAGTATTGAAGAACTCATACAGTTATTTTTGGCTACTGTAGCGGGAATGTTGGCTGAGTATATTGGTTCTATTATTCTTAATATTGATATGCCTAGGTCGGTTTATATCATTTCCTGGTTCATAACATTTATTCTGGTTGGAGGACTCAGGTTCAGTTATAGATTATTTAAAAAATTAAAAGGATTAAAGCACAGATTAAACCCAAAAAAGAGAATAATGGTGGTAGGTGCGGGTGATGCAGGCTCCATGCTCATTAAAGAAATAAAAAGCAGCAAGAAAAGCATATATGATCCTGTGGTTGCTATTGACGATGATGTCTCAAAGCATGGAACAAAAATAAACGGTGTTTTAATAGTAGGGGGAAGGGACAAAATTGTAAGTACGGCTCATGAATTGTATATTGATGAAATATTGATTGCTTTGCCGTCAATCCCAAAAAAAGAGGTTTCAAGCATTGTTAAAATATGCAAGCAAACACCGTGCAAGCTTAAGGTCCTTCCCGGTGTATACAATATAGTTAACGGGGAAGTAGGTATAAAGGAAATCAGAGATGTAAATATAGAGGATCTTTTGGCAAGGGATAAAATTGATTTGAATACCGAGGAAATAGCTCAATACCTTAAAGATGAAGTGATTTTGGTTACCGGAGGAGGAGGTTCTATCGGCTCTGAGATTTGTAGGCAAGTATTAAAATATGATCCCAAAATGCTTCTTATATTCGACATATATGAAAACAATGCATATGAGCTTCACAATGAACTTTTAAGTATCTATGACAACAAAGATAACATCAGGGTTATCATTGGATCCATAAGGGATGAGAAGAGATTGGAGCAAGTTTTTGTCCAATATAAGCCCACAGTTGTTTTTCATGCGGCAGCACACAAGCATGTGCCCCTTATGGAGGAAAATCCTCTCGAAGCCATTAAAAATAATGTTTTTGGAACTTTAAATGTAGTTCAGTGTGCACATCAATATAATAGTAAAAAATTTGTGCTCATTTCAACGGACAAAGCGGTCAACCCCACCAATATAATGGGGGCAACCAAAAGAATAGCCGAAATGCTCATACAATACATGGACCAACGAAGTGATACTGTATATACAGCTGTGAGGTTTGGAAATGTTTTAGGCAGCAACGGAAGTGTAATTCCGCTTTTTCAAAAGCAAATACAAAACGGAGGCCCTGTAACTGTAACTCATCACGAAATAACAAGGTTTTTTATGACTATACCGGAAGCATCGAGTCTGGTTATACAAGCAGGGGCAATGGCT
This sequence comes from Pseudobacteroides sp., assembly GCA_035370245.1. Classification (GTDB taxonomy): domain Bacteria; phylum Bacillota; class Clostridia; order Acetivibrionales; family DSM-2933; genus Pseudobacteroides. The sequence goes on along the minus strand of DAOOVO010000021.1, from coordinate 2,568 downwards.
GCCGGCGGGGAAATATTCGTGCTTGATATGGGAGAGCCCATTAAAATTGCTGATCTTGTGAAATCATTGATAGAAATGTATGGTCTGGAGCCAGGCGTTGACATTGAAGTGAAATATACAGGGTTAAGGCCCGGAGAGAAGCTTTATGAAGAGCTCTTAATGACTGAAGATGGGGTGGTTGTAACAAAAAATGATAAGATACTCATTGAAAAAAACTCAAAAGTAGATTTTGATCTATTGATGGAAGAAATAGATAAAATTAGAGATAAGGAATTTAGCAATGTAGAAGAAATAAAAGATTTTATTAAAAAGGTAGTTCCTACTTACAGCGGTTGACGTTACTTTCAACAGCTTTGGACAAATAGGAATTGATACTAATACGTGTTGATGCTATGATATAAATAGGTGGTATTGACATGTCCTATGAAATTGCAATAACATAAAATAATGACCTTGTGGAATATCGACGTATTTAGACCTCTATTGGACAAGAGTTGACATAAGCAAAGAAATATGACTAAATATTGGATGACATAATGATAATATAATAATGGGTGGTAAGATTGTATATAAAAGCAAAAAAGGATAAATTATATAGTATATCCTATCTAATAGAGCGTGAGGATGATTTGGCTAAATTCCGCAATTTCTTGAAACACTTGCCTGAAATGAAACGGGGGGTATTAAGAATTGCCGGTTTGCCCGACTCCGGACGGACATGCTTTTTGAATGCTATAGAGTATATAGCTTTAAGATACAATTACGATGTAATAACTCTTTTAACAAATCCATGCATTAAAACCGAAGAAAACATTAAATTGATATCGGATGTGGATAAAACTCGATTAAATATTAGCAATATAAGCCATAAATATACTGAAAGTATATTAAATGAAAGGATATTGAGCAATAAAAAAACGGGACTTATTTTGCTTGCAGATGATATAGGTAAGTTTGACTTTGAATCAATAAATCTTATATGCAGAATTTTAAACAATAAAAGATACACAAATATTGCACTGGTTTACACAAATGAGATTAAAGCAATAAAAGATATAGATTATGGCTGTGCTCCTTTGTATGAAACTATAAATTTAAGCCCATTATCTCCTCAAGGCGTACGTCTGTTGATGAATAACATATATAACTGGAATCCTCCGGATCTTTTTCTTGAATGGTTTTATAACGAAACAATGGGATTGCCGGGATTGATTAAAAGTGGAATTCAATTTTTAATTGGAAATGATATTTTAGTACATGATTCAAAATATGGATTTGATATAAAAAAGGAATATATAAACATAAAATTAAGTGAAGGAAGCCAAAGTAAAAGTTTTATAGCAAAAAACAATCTGCCTTCTGCTTTAACTGAGTTTGTCGGGCGCAGTACTGAGATTGAAAAAATCAATCAAATGCTTGACAGCGTAAGGCTTGTAACACTTACAGGACCGGGGGGCATAGGCAAAACAAGGCTTGCACTGCAGGTTGCTTCAATGAGACTTTATAACTATAGGGATGGAGTTTTTTTCATTCCTCTTTCTGCTGTTACAAAGGCAGATTCTATAGCGGCGTGCATTGCAAAGTCAATGAACATAATTGAAATACAGGGACAAAATATTTACAGTACATTAAAAAGTGCTTTGTATGACAAGAATTGCCTCATCGTACTTGACAACTTCGAGCATGTTATTGATGCAGCTTCAATTATATCCGATCTGCTTACGTCCACATGCAATTTGACAATTATGGTCACAAGTCGAGAACCGTTAAGGATTTCAGGTGAGCATTTATTCTGTGTTCCGCCTTTAGAGTTCGTAAATTTACAGGAAAAGATTTCTATTGAAAAATCCATACAACAACCTGCCGTTAATCTTTTTTTGCTGCGTGCAAGGGCTGTTAAGCCTGATTTTAAGATTACCGAAAGAAATGTGAAGGATATTATTCAATTATGTGCTTACCTCGAAGGTATACCTTTAGCTATTGAAGCTTGCAGCAGCAAATATAGAACAAATTTCTATACATAATATGCTTCGTCAGGGGCAAAACAGATTGATGTGGCTTAATAACGGAGCATGTGATTTGGAGTATCGCCAACGTACACTTAGGAATACTATCGAGTGGGGTTATAACTTGCTTAATGAGAACCAAAAAAGGCTATTCAGAAGGTTGGGTGTGTTCACAGGCAAGTTTGATTTAAAAGCAGTACAGGCTGTAACCAATTGCGAAAATGATATTGAAGATTTACCCAAAACAGTGTATTCGTTACTAAATAAGAGTTTTTTAACAAAGGTAACGGATATTGAGTATGAACATGAAGAATATGAAGAAAAATTCAGTATGTTGGAAATAATATGTGAATATGCAAGTGAGCTATTATCAATTAGCGAAGAAGAAAACTATATAAAAGAGTGCTATTGCGATTACTATCTGTCCCTTGTTACAGAAGCCGAGTTTAAAATGAATGGGCAAGAGCGTCAAAGGTGGCTTTGGGAATTGGAGTTTTCACATTCAAACATGATTCCACTGCAATAACTCCTGTTAAAAACAGGTAATATCGATCTTTGAAAA
>DAOOVO010000020.1:0-49510 GCA_035370245.1 Pseudobacteroides sp. | reverse complement strand
TTTCAAAGATCGATATTACCTGTTTTTAACAGGAGTTATTGCAGTGGAATCAAGTCTATATCGTAATCAAAACTTCCATCAGGATTGCCATCATAAATATATTTACCAAAAGGAATAAAACCTTTGGTAAAATCTTTATGTTTAATATATAACATTCCAATTAATTTCTCAACATCAGGGCTTGCTGCACCAAAATATAGTTCATATCTCTTTTCACTAATATCCATCATTAATAGATGATTATCAAAAATATTAATGTCATAATAATAGTTTAAATCCAACCTTTTACTGCTCTGTATGTAATCATAACATCTTATTTCCCATCTAGATTTTGACCAAGTCCATTCCATATCATCAATAATATCAAAAATAAGAAAGATATCATTTTTTTCCTCAGTTACCGATATTAGTTCAATCTTGTAAAGATCATCAACATACTCATAAACCTCTTTAATAAACACATCTAACATATTTTTTATGCACACAGATTATTATTTACAACATTAGGCATAAAATCAAATCTTCCAATATATATTTTTTATTATTTTACCATATTTGCACGCTAGATTTTATATATGTTTGAGATAAATATGGAAATTTTTGATATAATTATAAAAGGATATGAGTATTGGAACGGGATAATATAAAAAATTATATTTATATAACAACAAAAATTTAGGCATGAGCATAATTAATAGCTTTAAGGGATAAATACTTGAAATAAATGGTGTTTGATAAGACTGAACATTGAAAACTCAATCCAAAAAGAAAAAATCAGTTTATAAACAAGGCTGAAGACATAGGAATGCCCGAGCAAGCGAAGTTTTGCAATAAAGTATTAGGCAGACTTTTTGAGGTTTTTGAGTGACTTAATGCAATCTGTTTTACCAGATTTAACAGCTGCAAACGCAACTGCAAGCAAGCATATATGACCTATAGTATTAAGATTCTCAATAGCTGACATGTTGCGAACTGAAGCTTTGTCAGTGTTAAGGTTCTTCCATATAGAATTATAACGCTCAGATTCAGTTCTTAAAGAATAAATGGATTTAAAATAATCTGAGTCTCTGTTAATGGAAGCCCTTCTTAGAACCTCTTTTGTTAATAGGGATAAAACATTGACCATGAAGTTCATCACGTACAAAGTTATAGATATCTTTGATGTCATAACCTTTATCGGCGATGAAAGAGGAATAGCTACTTCACCGTCTGTAACATTGGCAGTAGTCGTAATTTCAGCAATTGGGAGACCAGAGATGGCATCCACAAGGATATGGTTTTTATAGCCCCAGTAAAACTCATATTTCTTTTCATTATAAGCATTGCTAGCGGTTCTGACTCGGAGTTTACAGTCTTTGTCGGACTTTGGAGGTATTGATTTGTTAAAGCGGGTTTTATCAAAGGATTTGAAGTTGTTCTTAGCAGTATTGGCATTGATAGAGGTAGAATCAAGTGATACAAAGCTTCCATCGATAAAGCCGAGAGAAACCAACGTTTCAACTTGAGACTAAATTACTTTAGAGAACCATTTATGAGCGGTATTCTTAATGAAACGTCTAAAAGTCCAATAAGAAGGCAGTTTTTTCATTATGTTGAAGCCACAGGTGTGAGCAATAATCTGATTGTTGAACAAGTACTCCTGGAGTTGGGTGATCTCGGAAAACTTCTCACACTTCATGACCATAAATGCTTTGAAGAGGGCATGACGTGAAAAACCTTCTAGACCTGAAGTACTGGAATTAACTGTTGATGCATAGTGTTTCCTCCTGTTTTTGTAGGTGTGGGATTGTCGCAAATACTATATTCTACATTTATGGGAGGAAATCCTATCAAATATTGAGGTGATAAACAAATTTTATGTGCATCAAAGCTAGCTATATCAATAGGCTTGATTTATGCACATGGCTACAAAAATTAAATAAAGAGGTGACTTTATGGAGATTATTAGACCGGTTAATAAACCGATTAGTAAAGAGGAATTATTATCGGCATTAAATAGACATCGAGAGCAGTTGAAAGAATGTTTAAATGACATAGAGGTTAAATGTAATAATATTGATACTAATAAAGCTTATAATGAGATTTATGAAAAAGTCTGTAAGATATATTTAAAGCTAGATACACCGCAAAATATTGAAATAAGATCACTAATACAATCATTGAAGCAAGATTTGAATAAGTACTATGAAGAAAAATCAAAAGTTGAAAATGCTCAAGCCTCAAAAAATATTTTTTCCAGAATATTAATTCCTTACAGAAAAAAAGTGCTAGAAGAAATGCGTATTGACTTAATTAAGAAAGAAGATAAAATTAAGAAACTTGAACAAGATATATTTTCTAATTTTTTCGCTAAAAGATATATTGATCATTTGTGTATACCTGTGTATAAAAGAACACCTGAGTATAAAAGTTACATGGAACTGATGAGTGAAAAGAAAATAATAGATAAAAAAATACAAATCTTAAATGAATTAGATTTAAGTATAAGCTATAGCGAACAAAATAGTTTCTTTATTAAGGGAGATATCGAAGATTTGGACAATATTACAAAGCAAGTTTCTGATTTAAGAAAACAATTATCTGAATTTTATGTTTCTATAAGAGAGTTTGAGAAAGCAGTTGATAACTATTTGGAAGAGAATATTAAAGAACATGAAGAGATCTTGGAGAAATTTATTAGTGTATCTAAAAATATTGCCAATCAATTTGCAGATAATATCCTTCATGATATAAAAAGAGTTTATGCTGTTGGTAAAGTAGTTAATTATGATGAAATAAACAAACGACAACATGAAATAAAAAGTGTTCAATCAATAGTATCCAATATTGAAAATTTTATCAGGAGTTATGACTTAGAAAAACTACCTGAAAAAATAAGAGAAGCAATCAAAAAGACTCCTGAATATCAAAGCTTAACTAAAATTAAAAATGAACAAACCGTTTTAAAAAACTATAAATCCCTAACATCATCAATTTATGTATTTGATTTAAGTGATTTAAGTATAAAAATTAAAGGTTCTTCATTGTCTCGGGAGACAATAATCAAGCAAGAAGATATAGTTTCTCAATTAAACGACATATTAATTAAGCATAAATTTTGAAACATATATTCTATTTTCCTTTCTTCGAAAAATATTAAACATTAATAATTTCTTTAATATTACTATTGCAAATGGAGTAGCACTTTGATATTTGCAAATCAGGGATACTTTGGTACCAGCATGGACGATATTGCAAAGTCTGTAGGAATTAAGAAAGCGTCATTATATTCACATTATTCTGGTAAAGAAAGTATATTCACAGCTGTATTCAATAGCATTTTAGAAGATTATACTTCTTTTATTAGTGAATTAACAGCTTATAACGAAGAGACAAATTGTACGGAAAAGTTAACAAGTATTTTTTCCAGATATATAAAAAACTGCAGGAACAATAATAAAATGGTTTTCTGGGACAGGTACTACTATTATCCTCCGGAATATTTGAAGGATTATATTTTTAGTAAGACTTTCGAAATAGAAATGCTCTTTTTAGATAAGATTACAACAATTGTTGAACAAGGAATCAAAAAAGGAGAATTCAAGAATAAGAGTGCAAAAGACATCGCTTTATCCTTCTACTATATGATGATAGGCTTTGCTATGACAATAAAGTTTTATGATGAAAAGGAAATCGATAAGGATATTGAAAGGTGTATAAAGGTATTTTTAGATGGTATAAAGCTATGATTAGCTTTTATTATACAGGTCTATTAAATAGGTCTAGTTACTTGAAAGGAGGATTTTATATGAATGGAAGTTTCAAAAGAAAAATCGGTAGATCCGGAATTGAAGTCAGTGCATTAGGATTGGGATGTTGGGCTATCGGCGGACCATTTTTTATGGACGGGAAATATGACGGCTGGGGCGATATTGATGACAATGAGTCAATAAAGGCTATACATAAAGCTATTGAGCTTGGGATAAACTTTTTGGATACTTCTGATGCTTACGGCATTGGGCATAGTGAAGAAGTAATCGGTAAAGTTCTTTCAGGAAAAAGAAATGAAGTTATAATAGCAACAAAGTTTGGTTTTTTCGGAAATGAGGCTACAAAAACTCTACACGGAGTTAACGTTACATCCGACTACATAGAAAGGGCTTGCGATGCTTCACTAAAAAGACTGAAAACTGATTACATAGATGTTTACCAGCTTCATGTAGGAGATCTACCGATATCTGATATTGAATCGGTGTGTCAAGTACTTGATAAGCTTGTTAGTAAGGGCAAAATTCGTACTTACGGATGGAGCACCGACATTGCTTTAGGAGCTCAATTATTTAGCGAAAAGCCCAATTGCTCTGCTATACAGCATAATTTAAACATATTGGAAGATGCACCCCAGCTAATTGAAGTGTGTGAACGTCAAGGTGTTGCCAGCATTAACCGCAGCCCTTTAGCCATGGGATTTCTGACCGGAAAATTTACCGCTGAATCTTTATTGCCAAAGGATGATGTTAGAGCTGCCGGTCATTCATGGGTTACAATTTTCAAAAACGGCAAACCGGTTCCTGAGTTCTTAAAGAAACTTGACGCTGTCAGAGAAATTTTAACAAGTAACGGTCGTACGCTCACCCAGGGAGCTTTAGCTTGGATTTGGGGCAGGAGCAGCTGCACAATACCCATACCAGGATTTAAAACAACAAAACAGGTTGAAGAAAATGCAAAAGCTATGGATTTTGGGCCTTTATCACAAGATCAAATGAATGAGATAGAGAAAATATTAGAAAGAAGATAGACGTTGCTTTTTACCCTGTTAGCCTTTTTATAGCTAACAGGGATATTTTTTTGATTCAGCTAAACTTCACATTTCCGTGCAATATTACAAGCTTGACAAAGACAAAATGGGAGTGGTATTGATGGCGATGCTGATGTTCCAAGAAATTGTACTTTCATATTAAAATCCCTCAATTGATTCTTTATTTTATCTGCAATACAATGTCACTGAAAATAAGTTAAAATCCATTCTACATTATATTTTTCAAAAAATCATAGTTAATCTCACAAATACTATTTACTATTTTAGAAGCACATGATAAATCTTGTGAGCCTGAATTTAAATTAAAATATCCAATACATTTCATTCCTGCAGACAAAGCAGCTTTTACACCGTTTGTAGAATCCTCAATAACTATACATTCTTTTGGATTAACTTTTAACATTTCAGCAGTTTTAAATCCCTCCACATTTCTGGGCTTGAAACCCCGACATAAGGATTTAAAATATCATCATTAGCAATAAAACCGCATTTTTTCAGGACTCTCTTATCAACCTCAAAATGAATAGGTTCACTATCTACTATAACACCATCCATATCAAAAATAACAGCTTTCAACAGATAATTCCCCCTTAAGACATAAATTTAATGATGTTATTAATTCATCAATTTTTTTATAAGCATTGATATCTGAATAATCTTTTTTCAAAAGCTCCATTATGTCCATTATCTCATCAATACTATTGTTAAACGTTTTCGGTGTTACAACCAGCATTTCTATTAGAATTCTTAATTGATCCTGTTTATATTTATCATTTATGGTTTTGTTTAACAATTTTTGCATCTTTGATAAAAAACTTGTTCTATTTCTGAACTTTTTATGTAATGTTGAAAAATTACAACACCGAGAACTATATTTGCAAACAATGACAGAGATAAAACTATCAAAAATATTTTCTTTTTCATTAGTTTTCACCGTATCCAATCCATTTAACTGCATCATATTTATGATTTCTTAATATTGAATTACAATGACCAATATGATATTGTATATGTCTAATCTGAACAAGAACTTTATCACTGTATGTGAAAATATCATTACCATTGCTAAGCTTAAGAAAATCTTGACTTTCCAACTCGTTAAAAAATCGTTCAACTTTTTTTCTGATTTTTTTAGAATAAGTCATTAGCTCATCTTTACTTAAATAGTCGGAACACGTTTTATTTAAATCAAAAGTTACGTCTTTATCATATATTGGTTCTTCATAATTCTCATCCGTTTTACGCATCCAATAATCTATACTCTCATAGGTATGAAAAATCTGTTGCCAAAAAGGAAATCCCCCATTTACCTGTGTCCATAATTCATCAGGACATTGCTGAATCATTTTCTCCAACATTTCAAATGATGGATCGAAATGTCTTTTCAATAATTCTTTCAAATCAAATGTCTTTCCTTTCATTTACATCCTCCATTTTCCTTTTAAGCTGTGTCCACTTTACAGAAGTATTGAATCAATCTTTTACCTGTTAAACCATGAACAATTTTTACATATATCAGGCATTAACGGTATTGTCTATTAAAATATATTCCTCATCTTTGCCTGGCTCTTCAAACATTTTGCCACATATTTCTTTTATGTTTTCATCCACATAATAACAATTTATTTTTCCTTGTTGTTTTAATAAATTCCTTTTCTTTATTTGATTATCCCATGTCTTTTCATCAACTTTAATATAATGCATTTCTACTTCGATATTCCTAGACTTAAAGAATTCAAGCATATTCTTTCGTTTTTCTTTAGTCCAAGAACCAATATCTAATATTACATTAGTATTTGCATGAATTATCTCTTGGGCTAGATTAACAAGATAGGTTGTACATTTTTCGACTATTTATCTCCAAGTTGTTCATCAAATAAAGATAACATTAGTTCATCACAAGATAAAACAACGGCATTAATTTCTTTCTTTAATTTTTGAGAGTATGTACTTTTACCGCTGCAAATTTTACCGCACATAATAATAATTTTTGCCATATTATTTCACCCTTAGAATATCATATTTTATTTCTTTGTCACCTATATATAACATCACTTTAGTATTTCAGCATTATCTTTATCTCCTCTGCTTATTGATATGTCATATGCACGTTGGCCTCTTTTATTCTTAACATATTTATTATTGTATTAAATCAGTGACAAAATTAAACCTATTGCAGGAAGAAGCTTTATAGTACTGTTACTTGATGTTTATTTTTCAAAGATCAATTTACTATTTCAGACCAGCTGTTTTATGTCTACTATGTTTAGCTGGTCTTATAGTAAATATTAATTATGAATTAGACTTCTTAATTTAGGAATAAAAATTCGCTGTGCAATAAATATTCTTCTTTTACAGAACCATCTGTCCGGTGATTATTGAGCCATGATTCCAGATCGGTGGCTCAAACTGAACTAGACTATTTAGTAATCTCAAAACTTGATCATGAACTGAAATAGGTGCAGTTGGTAATCTTCCACAGATTAAATGATTTTTTCTACTTCAGGAATGTTACCATTATAAATTATATAAGTAAACCTCAATAGTATAAAAATGCACGTACACTTAACCTAACAACTCTACCAGCTTTAAAAATAAGTCTTACCCTCGCTACATCCTCATCAGCTTTATGATTATCAGCAAGTTAGTAAGAATTATTCTAATTTTTACTACACCTATATTATTTTTATAATAATTAACTGTAAATGTCAATAAAAATTTTAGGACAATTATCGGAGTAAACTCATAACCAAGAGCAGTCGCAATTTATCATAATGGGCATTTATAACATATATTTATGAAAAAATATAAATCAGATAAATTTTTTAATTCTTATTTTTAAATTTTTAGTTTTATAGTAATATATAAGAATACAATATAAAAAGCAGGAGGTAATTTATGGTAAGTGTAGTAATAAACTTCATAAAAGGAATGATACTTGGTATTGCCAATGTAATACCGGGAGTATCTGCAGGCACCATGGCACTAATTATGGGTATATATGAAAAATTGATTGACTCAATTAGCCAGTTAACAAAAATTAAGGAATTAAAAAAATCAACAGTAGTGTTTTTAGGAGTTATTGCTTTAGGAGCAGGATGTGGTATTTTAGCTTTTGCAAATGTAATGGAATTCCTTCTGTCGGACACGTTTAGTAAACAATTAACTTATTTTGTTATAATTGGACTTGTAATAGGGTCCATTCCCATAATAATTAAACTTCATAATGATATGAAGCCTACTTTTTCGAGAATTTTAGCATTAATAATAACTACAGTTTTGGCAGTATTATTAGGAAGTATAGCCGGAAATAAAGAAACTGTTGAGAGCACAAATGTAACTCCAATTCTATTTGGCATTTTCGGATACAACGGATTTGATCTCGGATACGGTTTATGGCTTCTTCTTTGCGGTTTTTTAGCTTCAGGGGCAATGGTACTTCCTGGAATATCAGGGTCTGCATTAATGATAAGCCTTGGAGAATACGGAAACATACTGAATGTAGTTTCAAATAGACTGTTGGTACAAGCTTTGTTTTTCGGAACTGGTGTTATACTTGGAATTCTCGTATTTACAAAGATTATTGCATATTTTATAAGAAAACATACATCAATAACTTATTATGTTGTTATTGGACTTATGCTTTCATCTATATACCAGTCATTAGCACAAATGGAATTCAAGTTTGAAACATCTCCTACTGCAATAATATCAAGTGCAATTCTTCTTTTGATAGGTATTGCCGGAGCATATTATCTCAGCACACTTGATATGAAGGATAAGAATGCCGGTTAAATTTTAACCGTAAATTATGATAAGAGCGGATGAAGATTTTTTCATCCGCTTTACATATATTCTCCAGCTTTAAACTATTATTTTTCACTGTATTGTTGTTTTTTTCATACATTCTATTTTATATTTTCGTTTTACTATTTATTCTGTTTTTGAATTTCTTCGTACATTGTTTGGGCAAACAAAGATCCCATTTCAAGCACTCCTGCGGTTTTATAGTGCATTCCGTCCGTATCGAGGTCCTTTGTATCGAAAATTCCTACATAAGGTACTTTTTTAGCTACATTTATTTCACCTTGACGTACTGTCGCATTATATGGCCAGCAGTCGGAATCATCAATCATTGCTATTATAAATGGCATATTCGGAACGTTTAAATCTTTACGAACATCATTTATAAAAGCAGTCAGATTACTCTCATAATCACTGGCTATATTGGGGGCACATGCATCCGATTCGCCCTGCATCCAGCACATACCCGCTATTTCATACTCTATTTCCGGTCCTAATGCAGCTAGTGCCTTTTTTGTATTTGAAATAAAGCTGTTATATAGTTTTCCGGTAGTTCCGCCTGCACTTGGAGGACGCCAGTCATCGCATAATGATGTTCCTGACCATCCTTCCTTGATTAAAAGAATTTTACTATCGGGCATGAGATTTGCAATATCCCTTCCAAAAGTCAATTCAGGTCCAAAACATCCTGAACCGCCACCGTATCCAATCTTCAATGTTCCCCATTCACCTGCAACATCATTGTCTACAGTACCTGAAGCGTATATTTTCACATTTTCAATAGGCTCCTTGTATTCCGGTGTCAATTCGTGGTTCATGCCTATTCCGGCCATATTGGATTGACCTGCGAGAAGAAAAATTTTATAAGGTGCTCCAGAGGGCTTAGGAGTAGATGTTGGAGGAACAGAAGGCATAGGTATGTCTATTGCAGGATAATTTTCAGAAACTTTATTGAAATTCTTTGCAATAATAACAATATCTGCAATATTTATGCTGTTGTCCTTGTTTAGATCAAAGTCAGCGTCGTATTTACTATCACTTGATACTGTATTGAACTTTTTGGCTATTTCTATAACATCAGCCATGTTAATGCAATTATCTTGTAAACCGTTTACAGGTACGTCTCCAGCCCAAAGGACTACAGGAGCTTCAGATGAACCTATTGATATATTGCCTGTAAGATTTATTCCTGAGATTGCTCTGGTTAAGAAACCTGTTTTGGATATTTTAATTACATATTGGCTTTCGGGAATATCGTTGATTTCAAAAAAACCTTTGTCATCAGTGAAAGCTTTTTTGTCTGTACCCTCAATAGCTACACAAATTCCTGAGTTAATGTCTGTTGACGATGAATTGGATATATCAAGTGTTATATAACCGGATATTTTGTATGAGCCGGCTGCAAACCCGATTATATTTGATTGAAATATCACTGCTGTTAAAATCAAGACAGTGAATGCTATTACAAATAGATATTTTGTATACTTACACGTAAACCTGCACATATTTTATCACCCCGTAAAAAATTCGCAAAGTATTTTCTATGCTTTATTCAAAAAGCTTTTATACTTTATATAAATTAAATTTAGTATAAAAATTTAGCATTAAATTTATTATATAAATGATATTGGTATTTGAATAATCTTTATATATATAAATAATTTTATCAAAAGTACATTGCAATATCAATTTTTCCATATATGAGGTAAGAATTATATTTGAAACTAATCGGTGTTATTTACTATAAAATCAATTATTTTTATACCAGTCTCTGTAAGCAGATTTATTTTTGAAAGTTCATTAATTATTTCAATTTTTTTGAATTTACCGTTTTTCTTTTCACTTATAATTGATGACTTTTTTATCTCCATCAAAAAATCTTTAAATGAAAATATCCTAAAGCGATCTATGGAAAGCTTTTCTGCTGTTATTTCCGCAAGTCTCAGAAATATGTCATGATATGTATCACAAGATTGAGCTTTGACGCGGGTTGCTATAGTCGGTATAATTTTTTCAAACAACATCCTTTTTGGAGGAACATCAGATATCCCCCATAAATCTCCGATCTGAACAATAAGCTCATCAGGCATTTGTAAAAGCATTTTAAAGACTTCATCTTCCTTAACAGGTTCTATATAGTACTTTTTACCATGCAAAGATTTAATATGCTTCATTGCATCAAAATAACCCATTTTAAGATTACGCCTAATCAAATTATTATTGAAATTAACTATGCCTCCAAGATTTTCTGATGGTGCTATTTCAACAACATTAATATTGTCATATTTTACTTTTTGTTTAAGTCCAATAGCACCTGTCTTTACGGCGATTATATCTTTATAACCCTTTCTTGCCAGTAAGTTTATAGGACAATTATCGTAAAAACCGCCGTCTATATAATATTTGCCTTCCACCTCTTCCAATTTAAAGCCGGGCAAGCCTGAACTTGCCATAAGATAATCCACCAATTTGCCATTTGGAATATCCTCTTTATAAACTTCTACCGGTTTTCTGTCCGACAGAGAAACAGTAACGAGGCCAAAGTCCATCTTGGAGCTTCTTAGTTTCTGTTCATCAATAATACCGGATATTATCGATCTCATTTTGCTTCTATTGATACCTTTGTTTTTAATAACTTTTTTAAATTTAAAAAACAATTCCTTTATAACTTCTTTGCTTATCTCTCTATTTATGAGCTTTTCATAATCTTCTTTCTTAATATCGAAAAGTTGAGTAGGGTCCAAATTTTCCCATAGTTTATAGCCTTTTTCAAAATCACCTTGAACGACTACGGCAGCATTTAGTGCACCTATGGAAGTACCTGTAATTCCTCCGAATTCATATCCGCACTCAAGCAATGCCTTTATTACGCCCATGTGATATGCACCTTTTGCTCCTCCACCTTCTAAAGCAAGACCATACATTGTTTTATACCTCCGTTTATTCCTAAACAAGATTTAAATCCTTTTTTGATCCAGCTTAAAATATAGATAGTTTTATAATATTTATTGCACCATTCATTTATTACCCACACAATTAATTTATTTTATGAAAAGGCCTAAAGCAAATATTTGTTTAAACAAATACACCTCCATTATACCCTAACTCAATGATAATTTCTATTTATTCGATATTTAAGTTATATTTATTCTTAAGAGATGAATAATTGCTGTTTTAAATTTTGTTACTTATTCAATTATTTTAAGTATAATTAGATGAAAGCCAATATAAAAGCTTTTATATTTAGAGTATATTTAGGATGGTGGGGATGATTTTGAACAGGGACAATACATTGATAGAAAATGTTTTAAATGGAGATACCGACTCTTTTTCTATATTGGTTCAGTGTTATCAGGACCAGTTATACAGGTTTATATTCAAATTGACCGTATCGAGAGAAGACACCGAGGATATTCTGCAGGAAGTGTTTATCCGTGTATATAACAATCTATACAAATACAACAGCAGATGGAGTTTTTCTACATGGCTTTATAATATTGCCGTTAATGTGTTTAGAACATATTATAAGAAGAAAAAGAAGAGCCATCAAATTGTTGAAAATCAAGAGTTAGATGATATTTCATGCAGTTTATCGGATTTTCCTGATGTTGCTTTTGAAGCAAAAGAAGAAAGGCTACTTATTATCAAACTGATAAACGGATTGAAAGACGATCAGAAAATTTCACTGGTATTAAAACATGTACAGGGCTTTTCGTATAAAGAGATTGCAGATATTTTGGAGGTTACGCCCGAAGCCGCAAAAATGAAAGTTCAGCGTGCCAAACAGATTATTTGCAAGAAGTACAATGAAATGAAAGGAAGAGGTGTTTATAATGAAGTGCATATATAGTTTGGAAGAATTGATAGGATATCTTGATGGGCAAATGTGCGATCAGGAAAAAGAAAATATTCAAAAGCATCTTGAAACATGCCAAGATTGTCGAAATCATATTGAAGCATTGAAATTGACCGATGTGTATATAAAAGAAAATGTTAAAAATGACGGTACAACATATATAAAGGTAATGGAAGCAATTGATAAAAACAGGTATAAGGGTAAAAAGTCGAAATATAAAGTCGGAGCAGCATTCTATAAGCTGGCACCTGTTTTAAAACCAATTGCTGCGATTGTTCTGGTAATGATTATTGCTGCTGCGGCTCTTAGTTACAGAGAGCAAATTTCCGATGTGCTTTCATCTATTGAAGATATGTTTATAAAGCATGATGAAAAAGATAATGACAACACTGAAATTGAAGAAACAAACGATTATATTGTATATGAAAAGGATAACGTTACAAATGTAGCTTTCGAAACCTGTGTTACAAAGGAGGTTTGGGGAAAGAAAGGACCTGGTGAAAGCTATGAAAATATTGTGAAAATACCTCATGGAAGGGTTATTAGTGTAATCGGAAGATTTAGCAATGATCCTGGCTGGTATCTTGCAAAACTGACACCTGAGCTTTCAGATGATGGCACGGAAATACCGCTTTCTGAAAATCAGACGGAATTCTGGCTTAATCATGACTTAATAGAACCGGGATATGAGCATGTTAATTTTGATAGATGCACGGTTAGTGATGCATCTCGCTTTAATCATGTAATTACCGGAAAGAACAACAGCAACGGAAAATTCCACTTAAAACAGCTTCCTGATGAAAACTGCCCTACTGTCTCAATAGCTGCTCAGGGAAATTTAATAAGCGTCATCCGTAAAGATGAGAAATGGAGCCTTGTAAAGATTATTTCCGGAAGGGCAATGACTGATTATTGTGATACAGGATGGATCAAAAACGATGATTATGCTGAGTACAAACCGGGAATAAAAGTAAATCAGGGATTTATAACCAGGCCTTTTAGAGTGTATGGAAGCCCCGATACAAATTCAGATTATCCGCCTTTGGACAATGTAATAAAGAGTAATATCGCCCCTGTTAATATTATTGACGAGTCAAAAGTAACAGATGGCTGGACACACGTACATGGAGGAGTTAACGGTATTACGGGCTGGGTTAAGAACGAAGATATTAAATTTTCATTGACTCCGGAAGAAGCGGAAAGAATCGCAAATCCGGAGGTTGATCTTAATTTGCTTACACAGAAAATTAAAGAAGATATAATATCATGGGACAATTTGAATCTTTGTGCGTTGGACTTGGGCATGCAAATAAAACTGACTTATACTCAAAAAGCAGAGCTTGCTCAAAAGCTTACCAAAGTTACGGGTTACCAAACATTTGAAGGCGGATTGACTACTTTCAGGGAAGCTGTATATCCTTTCTATACATTGCAGTTTTTAGACGGGAACGATGATTTCTATATGGATGAAGATACCGCTGAGCCGCCTTATAAATATTATAGGTCGTCATTCTGCAAATTTAACTTCATAGTTACCGGAGAGGATACACTTATGATACAAATTCCCGATTACAGACTTGGTTCATATGGTCTTATACGTGAAGGTGCCCCGGTTAAATTTATAAAGGTAAACAAGGAATTCATTGAGCAACTTAAAAAATTGATTCCTGTAAAGGCTAATGACGATAAAAACAGCTTTAATTACCTTCTTAATGCTGTAAAAGTAGAGGTCAACGGTCTGCAGAGTGATGAGCCTCAACAGGTTTATAAAGCAGAAAGAGTTCTGAACTCTTTTGCAGAAGAAAAATTGACTCCTGGTAGTTTAACTGGAAATGAAATCAAGGTAATGGAATTTAAATTTACATTTAATGACGGAAGTATTGAAAAAGTTATTGTATATGAAAAACATTTGGAATACAGAGGTATGAGCTTTAGTTTAAACGGTAATCCTGAAAGTATTGAAGGACTCTTGTTTGCAGGCTATTTCTAAAATTGATTATATATGTAATGGTGGGGTCTATGCCCCACCATTATTTGTTAGTATTAGTGTTTCTTTTCCTGTTCTACAATTGCTTTTGCTTTTGCATCAACGTCAGCATTGAATTTTGCCTTGTTTTCAGTTTTTACTTTGTTGTCAAGTTTTGCTTTGTTTTCAGCTTCAGCTTCATTTTCAACTTCTACATCATTATCTGATGCCTGGCCTTGGTACTGTTTTTGTACCAAAACGTTGTAGTTGATCTGTTTGTTGAACTGTCTTTGATTGTTAACTTCATCTTCTTGGAATTCAACATCCTGCTCAGCGTCTAATTCTGCTTTTAAATCAGCTAACAATTTGTTTTTCAGTTCGTCATAATTGTAATCAATCATAGCCAATCTCCTTTTCAGATTAAATTAATTTGTTTTTATTATATATTATGTTAACTTCAGGAGAATGTTACATTTTATGATTATTAATTTTTCTTAATTCAATTAAATATACCAATCCTGTGATTAGCACCAGACCAAACAGCAATGCCGATAAGGAATATGCTATTGGCTTGGTTTTAGTAGGCTTTATAGGCAGCTCTGCTCTATCGACAATATTTATATAATCAGCACTCTTTATTTCTATAGATTTCTCAATAAACTTTTCACTTGTTTTATTGGCCAAATCCTTTGCTCTATAAGGATCTTTATCGTCAACATTTATCTGAAGAACTCTTGTATCGGGCTTTATCCTAACACTTATTTTATTGGCCAGCTCTTCCGGACTCATATCTTTAATTCCCAGTTCATCTATTACTGATCTTGTTACATTTCTGCTTTTTATGATTTCTCTGTAATCTTTTACTAATTGTTGATTTGAAAGAAGATCATTGTAATTTATAGTATTTTCTCCATCAGCCTTATTTACTACATATAAAGTGGCATAAGACCTATATGACGGTTCAAGGTTTTTTATACTTGCAAAGTATGTAATTAATGCTGCAGCAATGGGTATTATGATAATGAATTTAATATTTTTATAAATTATGTATGCTATTTGTTTTAGATACATTTGCATCACCCTTTGCCATTTTTAAATGTCCGGGATATTATTGCATATTTAATTAAAATTGTATCTCTACCAACATATTATGCAAAATATTTAAATGTGTTGAGAAGTAAATGGATAGTTTAGTAAAGAATAATACATGCCGATAATTATTTATATTATGTAAATTATATATTTTAAAGGGGTAAAAAATATGGATATGCTGCGGTTTACTATAGTAAGCAGAAACAATTCCTATGAATTATCTTATGATGATTCCTCTAACTGTTTATCTTTGGCATACTTTGGGCTGTGGGATAAAATGTCGCAATTAGAATATTTTATAGCTGATGTAAAAAGTATGATTTCTCATTCAAATCCGGGTTTTGATGTCATCTATGATTTTACACAATACAAAGGCTGTGAAAATCAGTTTGTAAGCCTTCAAGTTGAGGTTCAGAATTTATTACTGGAATCAGGTTTGGATAAAGTAGCAGTACTCATAAATGAAAATCAACTTTTAAAAGCTTCAGTTGAGTTTATTTTTCAAATGTCAGGGATAAATCCAACGTTTTTTTGCAATATAGGTATGCTTCACAAATGGCTTGATAGCTTTAAATAGCCACTTTTCACTTAATTCTAAGTATCATCCCTCCTTTCTTTATCTTGTAACGGTAAATATTACTATTTATAACTTTATTTTCATACCATACAAATTCACAAATAAAAGTTAATATCTTAATCAAAAAAAATAGCGATTAATCAAAAATTATTGAGATAGATAATGAAAAGCCAATTGATTTAGAATATAATAAGGATATTTTTGTAAAACACTTTTAGTTATTTGTGATTTACACTTATACAACTAAAATTTTGTTATCTGTAATACAAAATATATAGATAGAAAAATAATAGGAGGGTTATTAAAATGTATAAGAAGAGAAATATTAATCAACTTACGGTCATTGCAATGTTTATAACAGTGTTTATAACAATGTTGTTATTACCGATAAGTGCAGGAGCCGCAGATGACGGTTCAAAAATTACTGTTCAAGGGTATATTGCTCCTGACTTGATTTCATCAAATGCGAATGTTAAATCGGGTTTTAATGTTTTTGTATCCGGTACTTCAGTAAGTAAACTAACCGATTCAAATGGATTTTTTAAATTGGAAATTCAAAAGAATGAAGGTACAATCGATCTTGAGGTTTCAAAAGCAGGGTATCTTACAAGAGTAGTGAAAAATATAGCTGCTAATACTGATTGTATCCTTTCAACTGTTGAAAATCCTGTTTTAATGTATGCTGGAGATGTCCCTAAAAATGGTGTTCAAGACGGTATGATAAACATGCTTGATACTGCATCTTTAGCAATAGCGTTTTATTCAACATCAAGCGATTCCATATATAAAGAATTTTTGGATTTTAACCTGGATGGAATTATAGACATGCTCGATGTTTTAATATTAGCAAAGAGTTTTGGTGTAACAACTGAGGATTATCCTCCGGTAACTCCTGTTACATCCCAAACAAAAGAATATACACTTGTATGGTCCGATGATTTTGATGGTGATTCATTAAACCTTGATAACTGGAATGTAGCCGACACAAATGTTGTTTACAACAATGAATTGGAGGCTTATAAGACAGCCAATGCCTATGTACAAGACGGTAACTTGATTTTAGAAGCGAAAAAGGAAAATTACCTTGGAAAGAACTATACCTCCGGTAAAGTGTTTACCAAAGGAAAGCAAGCCTGGACATATGGTCGTTTTGAAATAAAGGCAAAAATGCCCGAATCCCAGGGTATTTGGCCTGCAATATGGATGTTGCCGGAAGATGACAGCCTGTATGGCGGTTGGCCTCAAGGTGGAGAAATTGACATTCTGGAGTTATTGGGACATCAACCGAACAAGATATATGGTACGGTTCATTATGGTAATCCCCATGCTTCAGGACAGGGTGAATATACTCTTCCATCAGGAAAATTTTCTGACGACTATCACATTTATGCATTTGAATGGGATCCTGGAGAAATGAGATGGTATATTGACGGTATACTATACCATACAGAAAAAAGCTGGTATACAAGAGATGAAAACGAAGCAGACTCAATAACATATCCTGCTCCCTTCAACAGAGATTTTCATTTGATATTGAACGTTGCAGTGGGAGGAGATTGGCCTGGAAACCCTGATTCCACAACTATCTTCCCTTCAAAAATGTATGTCGATTATGTCAAAGTATATGAAAGAAAAGACGGCATTTATCCTCCTGCCGGTGAGCGTCCTGAAATAGGCAATGGAACTGCAAGGCCGCCTTTGCCGGATGGAAACTATGTATATAACGGCAGCTTTGATCAGCAGAATGATGATGTTCCCGGTATGAGAAATGAAGGCAGCGATACGGATATAATTAATACATCCTATTGGACATTCTCTCATGTGAAAGCAAACAATGGTGTTGCGGAAGTATCCAATGAAAATGGTGTAATAAAAATTGATATTTCAGAACCTGGAAATAACTCTTATTCTGTACAGATATATCAAAAGCCCATTAATCTTGAAAAATCCGAAACATACCGTGTTACTTTTGATGCTTGGGCTTCAACTGAAAGAGATATGTATGTAAAGGTTGGTTCTGAAGCTGATCGCGGTTGGGCAAACTATTCCAGAGATCAGATCATACCTCTTACAACTACACCGAAAGAACATACTTTTGATTTCAAGATGACCGGAGACACAAATCCTGCTGCACGACTTGAATTCAATGTCGGTGCAGCAGGAGAAAATATTGTATATATTGACAATGTTAGGCTAATTAAACTTCCGAGAGATCCTAATGCTCCGAGAGAACCATTGAAAAACGGCAACCTTATATACAACGGATCCTTCGATCAAGGCTCAAAGGGCATGGGTTTCTGGGAATTTAAAACAAGCAACGGTGCTGTTGCAACAGGTAGTGTTAGCGATAATATTTATGATCGTTATTTCCAGGCAGCTATAACAAATGGTGGAACGGGAGCAGATTCAATAGTCCTGTCACAAAGCGGTTTAAATATAGAAAAGTACAAAGAATACACCGTGAGCTTCTATGCAAAAGCGGATTCTGCGAGAAATATAGAAGCGGATATTTGCAGTACTGCCGATACTCCGGTAGTCTATTCAACAGAAAATACATTTAATCTTACAACATATATGACCAGATATTCCTTTAAGTTCAAAATGGAGCAGGATACTGATACCAGATCTCAATTAAGGTTTAAACTTGGTGGAGATACTGCTAAAGTATATATTGACAATGTTTTTGTAAAAGAATCCAGCCAGGGTATCCATATTGAAGCAGAAGAAGCTGATGCTAACGGTGCCGTAAAATCAGAAAAAGGTTATGTTAGTTTTAAAGATGATTCATATATTTCAAAAGATATAATTATTCCTGATACAGGAAAATATGTTATATCATATAGATTATCCACCGGTGATTCAAACGGTTGGCTCAGAATAGGAGACACAGGGCACAAGCTAGTTCTTCCCAATACAGGCGGTGATTCAAGCTGGGTAAATGTAACCGATTCAGTAAATCTAATTAAAGGTGAACAGACTATTAAGATCTATGGTGATTCTGTAAATGTTGACTGGTTTGAAATATCCAAAGACATTGTTGTTGGAGGAGATATGGCTGGTTCGGCATCAGATTGGATTTACTGGAGTACCAGCGGTGAAAATGCTGTATCTACAAAATCCGTTGTTGACGGTAAATTGAAAGTATCAATCACTTCTGCGGGAGATAATCCATGGAGTATAGGAGTAAATCAGTCAAGCATCAGTCTTGAACAAGGACGTTCATATCGTATATCCTTTGATGCTATGTCCACTATCGACAGAAAGTTAAGATTAACTGTTGAAAAGGCAGATTATTCAAAATATTTTAGTTTGGATCTGGATATAACAAATGAAATGAAAAATTATATCATTGATTTTCCAATGAGTGCAACAGATCCTAATTGTACATTGACTTTTTCAATAGGAACCATATCCGATGCACTTGATGCTCATGATATTTATTTTGACAATGTGAGAGTGACTGAAATAGGAGATCTATACTGCCGCAACCTTCAGTCCATTGAAGCACCGATTATCACTAATTGATGATGTGCTGATACATAAAATATTTTAGAATATAAAGCTGTAACCTTCAATTCTAATTTATAGATTTGAAGGTTACAGTCTTTTTTGTAATGACTATTTTATCATGAGGGAGATGCTACTGCTGTAAAACTTTTTAATTCTTCGCTTTCAGGGTTGTACAAATATCTCATTGTCTGTTCTTTGCTCACCAATTCCAGTACAAGATCATTTCCATCCCAGAACTTTGAATGAATTATGCTTATATCAGCATTTTTCAATAACGAACCTACATCCGCTTTTTTGTTATTCTTTAAATCATATACCAATACTGATGTTTTAAACTCCTCACCTTCGGAAGAAAACAGTTTTATTGCTGCATAACTTCCTGTCGGATCAATAATAAGACTTTCAACCGACACATTTTCATTACCTGCTATATCATTAACTTGGTCGATAAGTTTAAACTCCATGCTGTGCATGTCATAAGAAAATACATTAACCGAAGACTTTTTGTCACCATCCTGTAAAGCTTGAATTGCAAATATTAAATTACTGCTTTCTTCATCAAATGCAAGAGAAGCAATCCTATAAACTCCTTTCGGTAAATAATTTGACGGTATATCCTTAATATTGAATAAAATCTCCTCCTTCTCTTCCCTATGCATTATTACAGATTGGGCATCTTTTGACAGTCCTACAGCAAATTCATCTTCATTTTTAATTTCATCAATAATATAGCCGCTGTTTAAGAAAGACAGGTAGAATTTTTGCTTGTGCATCTGAAAATCCGGTTGTGCCGTATAGGCCCAATATATTTCAGCTTCGACATAATCTCTTCCGTTTTCACTACCGCTTCCAATTATCTTATACCCTACAACACGCGGATTTGAAACAGTAAACATATCGGGAGGATTCTGCATGAGGCTTTTGGCATAGTCATCTTCCCTGGAAATCAAAGCTTGAATAAAGTTCACTACCGTATCTTTTTGGGTTAGTTCCTTATCTGTAAAGCTTATACGCATGAGCTTCATATTTGCCGATTTATTATTGTTTTTCAAAACATAAATGCTCTTTGAGTCACTGCTCCACTTTGGATTATAATAACTGAACAAGCCGGATTTATAAATACTCATGGGTAAGTCGGAATTATTTTCTGTAATCTGGTCTTCATCAGTATTTTCTGAATCAATGAAGTTTCTTGTTAACTGCTTCTTTGTTTCAAGATTCACATCAGCAATCCAAATATTGTCTATATTTTCTTCTATAGTAAGCTTTGGAGAAATCGCCTTTTCGTTCTTAATAGTTTTAACATAAGTAACATATTCACCATCTGGAGAAACCGACGGGAACCTACCCATATCTATTATTTTTTCTTCTCCATCTTCAATATTTTTTCGTATAATATTTCCATCTTTTTCAAATACAATTATTTGCTTTTCACCAGCATAAGATGGCGAATTTCCGTCAGCTAATTTGCTTACATCCATACTTTCTAAGTTTATACTGCAAATTGATGATTCCTTTTCCTCAAATCCGTGAGTTTCCAGCTGTTGTATAACCTTTTTTACATAAATTATATGCTTGCTGTCTGATGACCAGGACGGCTGCTCATAATAGGTAAAGTCATCACCCTTTAGCAATACACTTTTCTTTGATGTTTCAATATCAAATACATTAATGTTTCCATCGGAAAAAGCCAGCTTTTTCCCATCGGGTGAAATACTTATAGCATTAGCCTCTCCTTTATAAATCTCACGGCAGCCATCAGAGTCATAGACATAAATACCTTGCCCGAAAACAGCACTATAAACGATTCCGTTATATTCTGCAACATCTCCGTTTGCTCCGCCTATATCTACAAAAGAAACCTGATTAAGTATCTTTAACGCTGCTGCATTTACATGTCTGACAATAACATTAGGCGAAGTCCAAAATGATATAAATGCCAAGCATATTACGGCTGCTATGGTCGGCACAAGTGATAATTTCCACTTGTTTTTCTTCTTTTTGCTAAAAGATGATCTTAATTCGTGTTTTAAATCATTGTTCACTTTTATATGATCCTTTAGAGTTTGCATCTGCTCTTCAATTAAATTCTTATCCATAACCTATTCCTCCATTAATTTTTGAATGACTTGTGCAAGCTTTCTATGAATTCTCATAGCTTTTGTCTTGACTGCATTCTCTGTTTTTCCCAACAACTTCCCTATCTCGTTATATTTCATATCTGAAAAATATCTTAAGTTGACTATCTCAAGCTCTTCTTTGTTCAAAGTTTTTAAGGATTGCTTTAAATAGCAAAGCTCTTCCTTCCTTTCAAAAATATCTTCAATTAGGTAGTTATAGGTAAATTCGTCCGGTTCATTATCGTTTATTTGTGCAAAATTATTCTTTCGCCTATAAAAATCTATAACGGTATTACGTGCAATTGCCATTATCCACGGCTTTGGTTCACCCTTTAGATATTTATAATTTTCATAGGCTTTTTTGAATGTTTCGCTTACTAAGTCATCCGCTTCCCATTTATTGCCTGTCTTAAAGTAAATATACCGGTAAACATCATCAAAATATTTGTCATAAACTAGTAAAAAGCCATCTTTCATTGGATTAACCCCTTATCCTGGTTTGTTTTAGAAAACTTATTTAGAATTAATTCTTTCATCCGGCATGCCTTTTATACTTATATAGACGTATTAAAAATAAAAAAGTAACACATTTAGAATAGAAAAAGCTGTTAAGCAGCAAAAAATAACTTAACAGCTTTTTCTATGTAATATTTCATAACCATTAAAAAAAGAGGGGTTAACTAGCTTTGTTCATCCAACCTTATAAGAAGGTTAATACTCTCCTTTCTAAAAAATTTAATTGTTTCCATGATTGTACAATACTTATCTGAGAGATTTACAATAAAAGTTTCCCAAAATCTTGGCAATCTTAAAGTTAAAGGCCACATATGCTTTTTAATTATGTCCTTTTCCAGATAGTTTAAGTTGAAGTACTTGCATGCATTCTGCAATGCAATATGGGGATGTTTAAACCCATGCAATCCCTTGTAGGGTTTTTTCTTATGCCAGTCATAGAGGAAAAAATCATGAAGCAATCCTCCTCTGGCAGCAGAACGGTAATCAAGTCCTAACCTTTTGCATATCAGATAGCTGACATATGATACATAGAGACTGTGTTCCAAACAGCTTGTATCACCATGCTGTATGTAATTTTTCATCGACCTGACCATTTCATGCTCAATAAGATCAATAACACATTTTTCATATTCTACATCACAGGAATCTACTTTTAAGCTCAACTTTGATTTTATCCAGTCTATCATTGAGGATGCTCCTTATATCACGATTTATAATACCTGCATTTAAAATTAAAAGCCTGGGGAATGCAATAAAAAACCTTTTATATTGTATAATCTTTTCATAATATCGATTGACTGAAAAATTGGAGTAATTTAAAATTACCTTTCTTAAATCCAGGGCATCCATTATTGACTTGATTGTGTCTAATAAAAAGTAAAAGAGAAGAAATGATGCTAAATAGCCTTTTAAGTATGTAGGTATTGAAGAAACAATTGCCAAAACCGCTGGATGTACTATCCGTATCAATAGAAAAGTCAAAGCTCCCCAAAGGAGTGAAAATTTAAGGCATATATACCCGTGAAGGTTTAGTGCAACATTGCTATAGTCCCACCACTTGCAGTTAAAAATCCTTTCCAAAATAAATCCTGTGATATATTCCAGAACAGTGACTAATACCACAGCAAGCAATACATTGATCATTAGTGCTGTAAAAGGATTTTCAAAAGCATTTAAAACCCATTTGGAGGATTGAAGAATTAGGACAGCACCAAAACCATAAATGGGGCAGAAAAATCCGTTTAAAAATCCCCTATTCACTAACTTTCTGTCTTTAATACTGACAAATACGGTTTCCATCACCCATCCTAAGAAGGAATATATCGCAAAAAATAACAACAACTCGTTAAAATTCGCCATAAAATCATACTCCTTTCAGGCACTGCCATTAACTATCAATGCCTTGACCTGAATATTGAAGCAATCAGTCCTATAATAATAATTGCAGCTATCATTAGACCTGCTTTCAATATTGTTAAATTCAGGATATATATTTCACTGCCTGCTCTTGCACTTAAGCCGGAGCCGATAATAATACCGGCAATAATTATGCTTACGGCAAGCAAAACCATACTAAAGGACATTCTGTTTAAAGCTCTTTCAAACCGTTTTTGAATGCTGCCAATCTCTTTGATTTGCAATCTGACTGTAAAATCTTCATCCTCCATTTTGGATAAAAAGTTTAGCATTACAGATGGAAATTCCTTAAATAATTCTTTATAGCTCCACAAGCTCTTTTTTATTTCATTGCTGATTTCTTTTGCAGAAAATGATTGCTGCATCAATTTTTTTGCAATTGGCTTTGCCACAACAATGGTGTTGAGATCCGGGGCCAGCTTTTCAAGCAATCCTTGAAGCGTCCCAAGTGTCTTGGAGAGTAAAACAAACTCGCGAGGAATCTTTAAATTGTATAAAAAAGCCATATTGAATGTTTCGTAAAGCAAGTCTTGAATCTTTATCTCATTCCAGGGCATTGTCAAATATTTATCAATAATTGCATCCACATCTTTTTCAAACTTTTTCATATTGCTTCGATTTGTTGTTGATTCCATATCTATAATAGACTTGACAACCAATCTGCTATTCCTAGATGCAACTCCAATTAAAAAGTCCGACATCATTTTTTTTCGTGTTTCATTGAGGTATCCTACCATTCCCAGATCAAGAAATACTATTGTTCCATCCGGCAGAACCCGAATATTACCTGGATGAGGGTCTGCATGGAAAAAACCGTCCCTTAATATCTGATTGCATATGGATGTGGCAAGTCTCTTGGCCAACATCTTTTTGTCAATTCCTGCTAAGTCCAACTCATAATTGTCGTCTACACGAATACCTTCAATATACTCCATGGTAAGAATACACTTTGTAGTATAAATCCATTTTATATTCGGAACCCTAATACCTTCATCATGAGTAAAATTCTTCTTGAATGTTTCGGCATTCTCTCCTTCTTTGGTAAAATCCAGCTCGTTTTTAATTATATTTTCAAATTCCTGCACCATTCCACTGCAATCGTATAGTTTTCCATACTTGGTATGATTATCGATAAAACCTGCTAGGTCTTTTAAAATAGCAAGGTCCAGGTTAATGTTTTTTTCAATACCGGGACGTTGCACCTTTACCGCTACCAATTTTCCCGAATTGAGCCTTGCTCGATGCACCTGGGATATGGAAGCAGCAGCTACCGGCTTTTCCTCAAACTCTTTATAAATATTTTCCAATGTATCCTCGAACTCATTTTCAATTACTGTTCTCACTTCGGAAAAGGAAATCGGCGGCACTGAATCCTGAAGCTTTTTAAGTTCTTCCACAATATCTACAGGGAGAATATCCTGCCTTGTACTTAAAATCTGACCAATCTTGATAAAGGTAGGTCCAAGTTCTTCAAGACACATTCGCAGTCTTTCTCC
Source organism: Pseudobacteroides sp. (assembly GCA_035370245.1). GTDB lineage: Bacteria > Bacillota > Clostridia > Acetivibrionales > DSM-2933 > Pseudobacteroides. Next base: position 24,359 of record DAOOVO010000020.1, on the reverse strand, counting down.
TGTTGAAAGCCCTGAGCTTCTTGATTTCAAATCGGTATTTGAAATCTTTTTCCTTATCTTGAGGTAGCGAAAAATACCAAGCTGATCCATTAACAATCCAAAACCATGCTTAGTAAAAACCGTAATGATTTGCTTGTATCTACTTATGCTTTTACGCTTGTTAATAACCATACCATTCCTACCCTATACCTCAGTGTTTTATAGAAGGAATACAATCATTGCCTTGCTTTATATTTTTGGTTAATTTCCGTCTTTAACAATTCCCTGTTCTTTAAGTACCTGCAAAACTTGTTCCCTTACAATCTGGGCAATTTCATCCTTTGTAGCAATGTCTTCCTTCTTTGCTACATTTACAAGATTTAAGGCTTCTGCAACTTCATCTTTAATAATTTTTTTCAGTTCATCCTTCTGCTCATTTCCTCTTCTTATTAGCTCGCTTGCAAACTGTCGTGCGTCTTTTTTCGCAATATCACCTTTACTCACAAGTTCCTCAACCAGCTCTTCCACCTTTTCTCTCGAATACAAAAAAAGGCCCAATCCAAAATTAAATGATTTTTCTAAAAAGTTTGACATAATAAGTCCTCCCTCATTAATTTAATATCATTCCAATCATATCCAGAGAATCGAATGTTTTCTCTTCCTCAGGATCAAGCATTATTTGAATTGAAGTACCATATAATGCACCAAGAACTAGTTTAGCCACTGACTTTGAAGAGTATTCCACAAGATTTTTATTAATTGCTGCTCCGGACAAAATACTCTTCTCTATCATTTCCGACAAATCGGAAAACAGGTTTTTCAATTGCTTTCTGAAAGACGGTAGCCATAATGACTGTGCTGTAAAATCAATAAAAAGTTTCAAAAGCTCCGGTTTTTTTCTTATCAGTTCATTAAAATATTTTACTAGAGAAGCAATTTTTTCTTTAGTATTTGGGGTTGATTTTAATTTATCCTCAACTTCATGGAGATATTGCTGCATCATCTTTTTTATAACTTCGATAAATAAACCTTCTTTGCTCTTGTAATAATAGTGTAATTGACTTAATGCAACACCCGCTTCGTCTGCAATATCTCGCATGGATACATTTGCATATCCCTTTCTGGACAGGCAATGAAAGGCTGTCTGAAGTATCTTTTGGGCTTGGCTTGTTTTATCTGCTTTCTTGCCCATAATATCACCACTCAATAAATTAATTCGGACGTACGTCTTAATTTAATTATACTACTTTATATTTTTTGATGTCAAATATGAAAAAGCGGGCAAAAACAAAAAAACAAACATGTACGTATGCAGAAATATAGATAAAAATACATATTTCATAATGATAGAAAACAATATATAATGAAAGGGGGAGTCTAAATACTGGAAATATTATATTAAGGAGGTTGACTATATGAATAAAGAAATAAAGAATTCTGTGGAAATGACTGATGAAGAATTGTTGGACATGTTTGGCGGCTTTGATACCAAAGCAGCTAATGAATTTATAGTGAAACCACTATATGGCATTGACCCAGTTAAACCAATTGATATTAAGCCTTTATACGGAATTGATGTTAAGCCTTTATACGGAATTGACGTTAGTCCTATTAAACCTTTGTATGGAATTCAACCTAGTCCGATAAAGAAATAAATTAAAAATATGGTTGTAGTACATAAAAAATTAATTATATCCAGTTGATTTAGACATAAAGTGTATGCAGTTGTAAATACTGTAATACACTTTACCCCAATTTAAAATATGCTATCAATTAATTTTTTACCGGAGGGGTATTATGAGTATAGATTTTAGACCTATAACAGGGGTTTGGGAAATAACAATGGGCTGCAATATGAGGTGTAAGCATTGCGGTTCATCCTGCGAAAATCCATTGGAAGGAGAACTGTCAACGGATGAGGCATTAAAGCTTTGTGACGACCTGGCTGAACTGGGATTTAAATGGCTTACACTTTCCGGAGGTGAGCCTACTACCAGAAAGGACTGGGATATTATTGCCAAAAGACTCAATGATAACGGAATTATTCCCAATATGATCACAAACGGTTGGCTTATGAATGATGAAACAGCAAAAAGAGCCAAAGAAGCAGGAATAAATACCGTTGCCATAAGCCTCGACGGATTGGAAAAGACACATGATTTTATTAGACGCGAGGGTTCATTTAAAAGAATAATGAATGCTATTGATACTCTTGTAAAAAATGATGTTAATTGCTCTGTTATCACAACCGTAAATAAAATGAATCTTGGTGAACTGGAAGAAATGCGTAAGATACTTTGCGAAAAGGGTATATACGGTTGGCAATTTCAGTTGGGACTACCCATGGGAAATATGGCAAAAAACAGTGAGCTTGTGGCACAGCCTTATCACATGGATGATGTTATTGATTTTGCTTATGAGGCCATGCTAAAAGGAGGCATTGATATACAGCTTGCCGATTGTATGGGTTATTTTAACAAAAAGGAAATAGCTGTAAGGAATAAATCCGATTCCACAGAAGGATATAACTGGAACGGCTGCGGTGCCGGAAAATATGTTATGGGAATACTCCATAACGGAGATATAGTCGGATGCACATCTATAAGGGATAAAGAATTTATCGAAGGAAATATTAAGGAAACTCCGGTATTGGAGCTATGGACCAATCCTGAAAAATTTACATGGAACAGAAATATTACAAAGGATATGCTTCTGGGTACCTGCAAAAAATGTCTGTATGGCAATCGCTGTCACGGAGGATGCGGTAACACAAGGCTCACAATGGAAGGAACAATATATTCACAAAACAGATATTGCTCGTACAATCTGGCTGTACAAAAGGCTGAGCAGCAGTTTGAACGTCTAAATGACATCAATGAGCTTATGGAAAAGGCAAATAAGTTTGCACAGCTAAAACAGCATCAGCTTGCAGAGATTGTGCTCTCAAGGGTTTTATCCATTGATCCGGAAAATGAAGAAGCACTGTCACTCTATGGCTATACTTCATTTATGCTGGAAAACTACAATGATGCTGTACAGGCCAATAAAAAGCTTCTTTCTAAAGATAGTGCAAACATATATGCCAATAAAGGATATGGACTTTCAATTGCCAAACTTGGTATGGTTGATGAAGGTATCGAATATTTGAAAAAAGCAATAAATTTGTCAAACGGAACATATCTTGATCCTTATTATGATCTGGCAGTGGTTTATTGTGAAAACGGAATGCTTAAAGAAGCTATTGAGTCTCTTGAGGAAGGTTTTAAGATTTCAGAAGAGTTTAAGAAAAATAACTATGACTTTTATTCACTTCTAAAGGAAGGACAGGCATGATAATAAAAAAGATTTTAAGCTTTACAGGCAGATATCCGGTAGTAAAACAACATGACATAACTGATTGCGGTGCCGCTTGCTTGGCTTCCATTGTAAAGTATCATGGGGGCAACATTTCAATCGCAAGATTAAGAGAATATTCGGGTACCGGTAGAGATGGTACAACCGGTTATGGAATTGTCAAGGCTTTAGAGAAACTGGGTTTTTCTGCGAAAGGACTTAAAACTGATGCTGATGAGCTCAAGAATGAAAAATTTCCTTGTATAGCCCACGTAATATCGGAGCAAGCGGGCAAAAAGCTGGAGCATTATGTTGTGGTTTACAATATAAAAAATAATATTATTACATATATGGATCCTGCTAAAGGGATTGTAAAGGATAAGCTATCCCTTTTTAAGGATATTTATACGGGAAGGATACTTTCTTTTAAGCCTGGAGAGAATCTTAATATAAAGGCTGAAAACAATAAGGCACTTTTTGAACTTATAAAATCAATTGTCAAAGTACTTAAGATTCCTCTCCTTCTTATTGTTTTAATTTCATTTGCATTTACAGGCCTTGGAATATTAAGCACATATTACATGAAATATCTTTTTGATACAGTAGTCGGTCAAGGAATGTATAATGAGCTTACTTATGTATCCCTGTTCTTTATAAGCATTCTAATTATCCAGCTCCTTCTAGGCTTGCTAAGAAGCCTTATGGTGACAAAATTGGCACTTAAGATTGATAAAGAGCTTATGTTAACATACTTTAGGCATGTTTTAAGGCTGCCTATGAGCTTTTTTATATCAAGAAAAGACGGTGAGATAATTTCAAGGTTTATGGATGCTTCTAAAATCCGCGAAGCCATTTCCGGCATTACCCTCACCCTCTCTATTGACACTGTTATTGCAATAGCCGGAGGATTCATTCTTTTTCTTGCAAACAGGTTTCTTTTTTGCATAACACTGTTAATATTGGTTCTATATGCAATAACTGTATTATGCTTTGTAAGACCCTTAAGAAATATAAACACTTTGCAGATGGAAAGTAATGCAGTCCTTACATCCCACTTGGTTGAGAGCCTTAACGGTGTAGAGACATTAAAATCATTTAATGCTTTAAAAAGGACCGATATGGTTGCAGATACTAATTTTGACGATTTAATAAAAAAGGTATATAAAGGCAGTATATTATACTCTGCCCTCACATCCATTACTTCGGCAATCAATGGTCTTGGGACAATAGTGATACTTTGGTTTGGAATAATTGAGATATCTGCAGGCAAGATGTCTACAGGAGATCTTCTTGCATTCAATGCTCTGCTTCAATACTTTCTGACACCTGTGCGGAATCTTATTGATCTTTCTTCCGAAATACAGACTGCAGTAGCAGCGTCTAACAGGCTTGGTGAGATACTTGATATTGAATGTGAAAAGTATGATGATTCAAAAAGAAATATTGTACCAGAAAGTTTATCAGGTGATTTGATTATAGATAACATAACATTTAGATACGGCTATAAAAGGCCGGTAATAGAAAACCTATCGCTTCATATTAATGCCGGTGAGAAAATAGCAATAGTTGGAAGCAGCGGTTCGGGAAAAACAACTCTTGCAAGGCTTATTATGAATTATTACCTGCCTGAAAAGGGCTCAATTACTATTGGGGGCAATAACATTAGCAACATTCCCCTTGAACTGATAAGAAAAAAAATAGCATTTATTTCACAGGATATATTTCTTTTAAGCGGTACAATAAAAGAAAACATAGCATTAGGCAATCCCGATGCAACTATGGATGAAGTGATTGAGGCTTCTAAGCAAGCGAACTGCCATGAGTTTATCGAAAAGCTGCCTTTAAAATACGAGACTCACATTGAAGAAAATGGCTCAAACCTTTCCGGCGGTCAAAAACAGCGAATTGCCATTGCGAGAGCATTCTTAATGCATCCCGATATACTCATTATGGACGAGGCTACAAGCAATCTTGATGCAAAAACCGAAGAAGCTATTTCAAATACACTCGACCTTTTTGATGGAAATGTTACAAGGATTATTATCGCACATAGATTGTCAACAATAAAAAGATGCCAAAAGATATTTGTACTTGATAGCGGAAAGATATGCGAATCGGGCTCCCATGATGAACTTATGGCAAACAAAGGGCATTATGCTTCAATGTTTGAATAAAAAACTTTCCTTATAAAACATTGATTACGTTTGTAACCATTTCTATGGCTTAACATAATATATTAATGTATAAGACTATAGAAAAATATAAGGAGATGAAAAAATGGTATTACAAGGTGAAGTGGTTGATGAAAGCAAAAAAAAAGATGAAATAAGTAAGAAAGTAATGCATTCAGACAGCATCCAGTATAACAAGCAGGAACTTGAGCAAGAGCAAAAGGTAGATGTTAATCCATTACAGTTAACAAGCCAGAATATACATATCCATATAAGTGATGATTTAAATAAATACTGCGGAACAATTTCAGGAAAGATTAATACTGAAAATAATGATAAAATTCCACGTAATACAAAAGTTTCTCTATATTTAGGGAATGAAAAACATACTTCACTACTTGAATTAAGGCCTAACAGTGATGGCGAATTTGTTATAAAAGATATCCCGCCGGGATTCTATACTTTATTGGTTGAGTCCTGGCAGCACCGCTCAAAGGCCATCAGGATTAAGATACTTCCAGGGCAGACATTTAATAAGTCCATATCTTTGGATGGGAAATAGTATTTAGAATTTAAGAGTTAAGGAATCAAAATTTGGGGTTAAAGGGCATTATAAATAAATGCCTTTATTTTTTTATGTATCTGCGGATACGGAAAAATTATATTTTTTAAAGTATAATCAAGAATATAAACATTAATGAATTGAAAGAATTAAATGAATTGAATGTTGAAGAAGGAGTGAATTACTATGGGCTTTTATGAAGAAATTGCAAAATATTATGATTATATTTTTCCGGTGTCCCATGAGACAGTTGATTTTATTATGACAACTTCGGGTAAGCCTCCTAAATATATTCTTGACGTAGCCTGCGGGACGGGTGGATATTCACTTGAGCAGGAAAAATATGGTTATATTGTAACAGCTATTGATATTGATAAAGCCATGATAGAAGAACTTAAGAAAAAAGCCGATAATTTGGGAAGCAAAGTTGAATATCTTCAAGCCGGAATGCTTGAACTAAAGGAAAAGCTGCAAAATAAATCCTTTGATGTTATATTTTGTATAGGTAATTCATTGGTTCATCTGGATAATAACAAAGAAATAGATAAATTTCTGCATGATGCAAAGTCTATTTTAGCTCATAATGGGAAGTTAATTATTCAAACCATCAATTATGATAGAATAATTTCAAAAAATATTATGTCTCTTCCAGTGATTATTAATGAATCCGTGGGGTTGAGATTTGAAAGATATTACAAGTATGAATCAAATGTTAACAAGGTGCTTTTTAAAACAATACTCAGTGTAGATGATAAGATTGCTCAAAATGAAATTCCTCTTACTCCTGTAAAACACGATGAGATTCTTCAAATGCTAAGGAGTGCAGGATTTACTAAAATCAATGTGTATGGCGGATACAACAAATCTGTATATGACAAGGAAAACTCATACTTAATGGTTATAGTTGCTGAATGAGTTCATGAAAAAACAAAGCCCTATGGATTATATCCTCATAAGGCTTCGTTTTTATATTATATATGCTATTTGAATTTTTATCATTCTTATAATAAATGATTGTTAAGTATAAATGAAGCAAACACTATGGATACCATTGAAAGAAGCTTTATCAATATATTGATTGACGGTCCTGAAGTATCCTTGAACGGGTCACCTACAGTATCTCCGACAACAGCAGCTTTGTGGTTATCGGAACCTTTTCCCCCGTGGTTTCCAGCCTCAATATACTTTTTCGCATTATCCCATGCACCACCTGAGTTTGCCATCATTATAGCAAGGACAAACCCTGAAACTGTTGCACCTGCCAGCATGCCTGCCACACCGTTTGGTCCTAAAATCAGACCTACTACTATAGGTGCAATAATTGCAACCAATGCTGGAGGAACCATTTCCTTCTGTGCTCCTTTGGTACAAATGTCTACGCATTTTGCATAATCAGCCTGAGCTTTACCTTCCATAAGTCCCTTTATTTCTTTAAACTGTCTTCTAACTTCTATAACAATATTTTTTGCAGCTCTACCAACTGCTTCCATAGTTAATGCAGCAAATAGGAACGGTAACATTCCGCCGACAAACAGACCTATGAGAACAGCAGGATTTATTAATTCAAGGTTAAAGACAAAGTCTATAGCCCCTCCACTATTTTTTACCGCTAATTTTATTTCGTCCATATATGCAGCTATAAGAGCTAATGCCGTTAACGCTGCGGAACCTATGGCGAAACCTTTTCCTGTTGCAGCTGTAGTATTTCCGAGTGAATCGAGAGCATCAGTTCTTTTTCTAACTTCGGGCTCAAGATGTGACATTTCTGCTATACCGCCTGCATTATCCGCCACCGGTCCATAAGCATCTGTTGCAAGAGTAATACCAAGGGTACTGAGCATCCCTACAGCAGCTATACCGATACCGTACAATCCCATAGCGAAAGCTTCATCTCCCTGAAATCCCATACTGGCCAGGTAGAAACTGCCAAGAACTGCAGCACCAACAATGATTACAGGAACTGCTGTTGAGAACATACCTAAAGATATACCGCCTATTATTATTGTGGCAGGTCCGGTTGTGGATGTTTCGGAAAGTTTTTTAGTAGGTTTGTAAGTATCTGATGTATAATACTCGGTAAAGAAACCTATAAGATTACCTGCGACAAGACCTGTCAGTATTGAGAAATAAACTCCGATATGATCTTTGCCTAAAACACTAGTTACAAGGAAATATGATACTATTGCTATAATAATACTGCTTCCATATACACCTCTTCTTAATGCACTGAGAAGTGTCTTCTGGTCAGCCTTTTCACCGGTTCTTACGAAGAATGTACCGATAATTGATGCAATAACACCTACTGCAGCCATCGTCATCGGTATGGTAACACCTTTTATTCCAAGACCTGCAGCAACTGCAAGTGCAGATGTGGAAACTATTGAACCGACATAAGATTCATAAAGGTCCGCACCCATTCCCGCTACATCACCGACATTGTCACCGACATTATCGGCTATAACTGCAGGATTTCTTGGGTCATCTTCAGGGATTCCGGCTTCAACCTTTCCTACAAGGTCGGCACCAACGTCGGCAGCCTTAGTGAATATACCACCACCGACACGAGCAAACAATGCCATTGAGCTTGCTCCCATACCGAATGTCAGCATTGCACTTGTGATATTCTGAATTTTATCTGCTTCCGGAAGGTTTCTGTAAAACCAGTTTAAGAAATAAAACCAGATACTGATATCAAGAAGACCAAGACCTACCACTACAAGCCCCATTACCGCACCACTTGAAAATGCAACTCTAAGTCCGCTGTTGAGACTGGTTCTTGATGCATTGGCTGTTCTGGAATTTGCAGCTGTAGCAATTTTCATACCGAAGAAACCTGAAAGACCTGAGAAAAAACCTCCTGTAAGAAATGCAAATGGAACAAATGGAGTTAAATAACCTAAAAATGCCAAAATACTTAAGATTACTACCATAGCAACAAAGAATATTGCCACACCGGTATACTGCCTTTTAAGATAAGCGTTGGCACCCTGTCGGATGGCGGCAGCAATTTTAGCCATTTGCTCTGTACCTTCACTCTTTTTGACTACACTGTAAGCTAGATAACCTGCAAAAACTAAGGCTAAAACCGATCCAATCGGGGCTAGTAATAAAAGATCCATATTTACCTCCTGTTTTATATATTTATTTAGACTTATTTATAAAAAATCTACTATTCTTACCACTTTACTGTTATTTATTCTTCAGTTACTTTACCGGAAATAGTTTTAGTTTAAAAAACTAAACTTGAGATATCTATAATTTATTATATTTTATCAAGCATAGCAAACTAAAATATTTTGGCAGCTATAGACTAGCTTTTAAAGATAAAGAATAAACATAAAAATGGTTCAAACATGTATAAATATAGTCTTCAAACAAAAAAATAACAAAAACTTACGTAACAATTTTAACCGATACCAAATTAGAATTCAATAACAGAATGAAATTTTTATGATTGATTTTTTTTAACCAAATCTGACCTATGCTATTTTACAGATATATAAAAGAAAGTTATAACTATGACTATTAATCTTGTTGAAAAGATACAAGCAATATTTCCAGAGAACTAATTTTATATAATCATCAAATTGTTTATATTAGGTGAGCATGGTAATAAAAGTACAATTTTAATGTATTTCATTTAATCATATGAGATTTTATTATTTATTGAATTATTATTTATCTATTATTAATTAAATAAAATATGTTTAAAAGTTTTAAAAAAAGAGAACGCTGCACATTTGCAACATCCTCTTTATGTATATTTTAACTATATTTTGTTATTATTGACTTAAATTTCGTATTGTTCTATTTACATTTCGAAAATTCATAAAGGCATTCCTGACTGTTTATAAGCTTCCTTCCCTTACCGTGACTACGGGTATAGCTTCCGTCACTTGTTAAAATTCTTGCTTTAACATTGTCTTTCAAATAGATTTCCAGAGTTTCCTTAATTCTTGAGAATATATCCTTTTCCTCAACGGGAAACATCAACTCAACTCTTCTGTCGAGGTTTCTTGTCATCCAGTCGGCACTTGCCAAATATATTTTCTCATCGCCGTCATTTAGGAAATAAAATATCCTGCTGTGTTCCAAAAACCTTCCTACTATGCTTCGAACACTGATATTCTCGCTGATTCCTTCAACACCGGGTTTCAAACAGCAAATGCCTCGCACAATAAGATCTATTTTTACACCTGCACATGAGGCTTCATAAAGCTTTCTTATTATGCCTTCATCTACAAGAGAGTTTACCTTCGCTATTATATATGCCTTTTTGCCTTCCCTGGCATTTGATATCTCATTATCAATAAGATTCACAAATTTGGCTCTTATCCCCGTTGGAGATATGTACAGCTTGTGCATGTTAGGCAGCTTTGAATAACCTGACAACATATTAAAAAGTGCTGAAGCATCGGCTCCAAAGTAGGGATTTGAAGAAAACAACCCCATATCGGTATAAAACTTTGCCGTCACATCATTATAGTTTCCTGTACCAAAATGCACATACCGCTTAACACCGTCCTCCTCCATCCTGATTATGAGAAGAACCTTGCAGTGAGTTTTCAATCCCACAAGCCCGTATATAACCTGACATCCTGCCATTTCAAGACGTTTTGCCCATTGAATATTGTTTTGCTCATCAAACCTCGCTTTGAGCTCAACCAATACTGTGACCTGCTTTCCATTTTCGGCAGCGTTTATAAGTGCTTCAACTATCGGTGAGTTGCCGCTTACCCTGTATAGTGTCTGCTTTATTGCAAGAACCTTAGGGTCTTCCGACGCTTCCCTTACCAGCCTTACAACCGGATCAAAGGAATCATAGGGGTGATGAAGCAATATATCCTTTTTGCTTATGACATCAAAAATATCATCAATATCCGTTAATTCTTCCGGTACGTTAGGTGTAAAAGAAGGATACCTTAAATTATCATAGCCTGGAATTGAGCTTAATTTCATAAGGTAAGTAAGATCAAGGGGGCCGTTTATGTAATATACAGCCTGCTCATCAATTTCGAATTCCTCCATAAGTATTTTAAGAAGCCTTGGGTCAGGCTTTTTCTTGATCTCAAGCCTTATAACAACTCCCCATTTTCTCTTTTTAATGTATTCTTCAATAGCCTGAAGCAAATCTTCAGCCTCTTCTTCATCTAAAGCCTGATCTGTGTTTCTTGTAATTCTGAATTGGGTCAGGGTGAACTTATTATACCCTGTAAAAAGCTTATCTATATATTTTTCAATTACATCTTCAAGAAATACGAAGCACTGGTTACCCTGCTCGTCTGAAGGAACTTTAATAAGCCTGTCAAGAACTGAAGGCACCTGCACCATCCCGAATATAGGCTCTTCCTCATCGTCATTTTCAAGGATTAGTGCAATATTAAGACTCTTGTTTAAAACAAGAGGAAAGGGTCGGCTTTTATCAACAACCATTGGAGTTAAAACAGGGTAGACTGTATTGAAGTAATAATCCTCAACAAATTTTTCCTGCCTCTTATCAAGCTCAGACAATTTTTTGAGAAGTATTTTTTCTTTTTTCAGTGCAGGTATAAGGGACTTATTATAGCAGTTATACTGTTCCTTAACCATTAACTGAATCTTTTCTTCAACCTTTATAAGCTGTTCTTCAGGAGTCAAGCCTGAAAAATCCCGTCCGCTAATCCCTGCAAGATATTGGTCCATAAGGGATGCTACTCTTACCATAAAAAATTCATCAAGATTGGAGCTAACTATGGATAAAAACTTCATTCGTTCCAAAACAGGGTTGTTCTTAGCGTCACAAGCCTCTTCTAGAACTCTCCCATTAAACTCGAGCCAGCTTAATTCTCTGTTTATAAAAATATTTTTAGCATTGAACTTGTTTTTATTTTTAGACTGTATTTTTCCTCTACTCTGTGTTTTTTTACTTTGTGTTTTTTCTGTCACAGCTCCGCTTTTTGTGCTGCTTACTGCTTTAATCCGAGTTTTACCTTGATTCTTAATGGGTTTATTTGTACCGCTCTTACTCTGAGACTTCATCACTTAAACACTCCTAAATCTTTTTTAGAATTAATTTTGGCCTAATTCCCATTACATCTTCAAAAAATCCCGAAACCTGCGAAAAACTCCATTGTTCAAGCATTATGTCCTCTTTTGATGTAACTTTGAATAACAACTCATGTCTGTTTACAGTTATCTCAAAATCAGTTATTTTTTGTTTGTGAGAAACATCTAATGCTTCTGCCAGTCTTAAAATTGCAGCGAGCTTAGATACTGTAAGTCTTCCTTTTTCATCAAGCTCAAAAAACTGTTTGTGATCGGGAGCGGGCAGATCTTCTTCATGGTATCTTACAATATTGGCTATAAGGTTTAGCTCTCTGTCGGAAAAACCCATTATATCCTGATACTGAATTATGTTGTACGAATGTATTTCATGACTGTTATAGTTGATATATTTCCCTATATCGTGCAGGATTGCAGAAACCCTGAAGCAAAATCTTTCCCGGCTGCCAAGGTTATGAAACCTGACAGTCTGGTCAAATATTGTAAGTGCCGTTTTTTCAATATAAGAACTATGGTTCTCGTCAATAAAGTATTTCTTACCGATATTCCACACTATACTTATTATGTCATCTATGATTTTTTTCTTTCTTGGAGTTTCATGCCATTGATCGGCAATTTCTGCAAGTATTCCGTTTCTCAGGGATAAAAATGGCGTATAAATTACATCCGATTCAGTCATATGTAGAAAGCTTCTGAAAAGTACCATGGATGGCAGTAAAATTTCGGCTTTATTCTTTGGAATATTAAATTTCTCTTGAATTTGCTCGGTTGTAAGATGATTTATTTTATCAAAAAGCTTTTCAAAGGCGTCTCTTTTTATTGTTCTTATACTGTCGGAATAATTTACCTCCGCTACATTTTCTATCTCACAAAGCTTTAATATGGTCCTTAATTCTCCGCCTATACCGATAAAATTATCGATTCGGATTCCCTTTATAAATGACTTTAGGAAGTCAACTTCACTTTTTATATATTCCTGCAAAACACCGGAAAACCGTAGAGATCTTTTCTGCAAATCGGCAAGCACTTCCCTAAGCCTTAAAGAGCCTATTTTTAAGTACTCGGTGAATTTAAGCTTGTTGTCTGAGTATACCGATACCTCAACGCCTCCGGATCTAATATCCACAATAAGTGTATCCTTTTTATTTATAAACTTGGTGTTTAAAAGATAATCCCTTAGGGCCTTATACATAAAATATCTTTCTTTTGCGTTATTGATCACTTCAATGCTCAAACCTGTCTGGAGCTTTACCTGATCCAAAAGATATTCTCGGTTTTTAGCCTCTCTGATAGCACTGGTTGCAACAACCATATAGTTTTTAATCCTGTAATCTTTCATGAGCTTGGCATAGCCTTTTAGTGTCTCGCAAAGATCATAAATTGTCTCATTTTGAATTTTTCCATATGAAAACGAATCTCTGCCAAGATGAGTACTTTTTTCAAGGTCTTCAAGAATTTCAATTTGTCCGTTGGCATCAATTTGTGCGATAGACATGCGTATAAGATTGGAGCCTACATCTAATGCTGCAACTACTTCAAATTTGCGAACCATAAATACACCCTTTTCTAAAATTCATTAAAGCTTGCTATCATTCCAATAAATTCATTCTCCGATTTGGCATATAGATTTTCTGTTGTCCAGCCGATTAACTGATAAAAGCTCTTATCAGTTTCAACAAGTGCAATCATGTATTTTAACTTTTCATCGTTATGATTTATATTGACATTTAATTGTATTGCATTATAACCGTTATTCAATGTAATATCTTTTATGCTTTCCTCTTCTAAACCTTCTTCGAGTTGGGTATTTTCACTCTTGACTGCTTCAAAATAGTCATCTAATGTGACATCTTCGCCTAATTCGCTTTTACCCTCACATATAACAAGAAAACCCTTGTTTCTATTTTTGCTTGACAATATCATGCTTGCATCCTTATTGGTAGATAAGTCTGTCTTTTCCCATTCCCCGGTAGCAACCAGTTGAAACCTGATGCTTGAATCTTCTTTTTTGGTTCCTTCAATAATTAACTTTTTGTTATTTATATTTTTGCTGTTAATCATACTTGATACAAATACAATTGAATATACCGAAGTTAAAACAATGCCCAAAATAGCCAAAAAAGTTAATATCTTAGGAGCTAACTTTTTCTTCTTTTGCGGTTCAATGGGTGTTGCATATCTATATTTATTTAATATATCCTCATCGGATTCTTTATATATTTGTTCACAGAAATTTTTATATTCAGTCTCAAAATCATCAAATGTAGTATCCTTTAAAAATGTGTATCTGCTACCGTCAAAATAATTTTTATCTGAAGAAGTTTTATCAGAAGAATCAAGCTGTTCTTCTACGTTTTCTGATTTTTCATTGGTAATACTATCTGAATCCATATTTCTTCTAAGGCTTTTAACCTTGCTCCTCCTTAATTATTATCTAAAAATGTTATCGACAAATATGCAAAAATCAATAATCACTTTTTATTGATGATGTTTTTCGCAATAGATATTATAACAAAATAAGACACAATTTACAAGAAACATAGGGCTCCCGGATTGGAACAAAACATAGAATGATGAAAACATAAATTGATAATATTCTAATAAAAATATATAATTACATTATACATAACTACATATTTCTTGTTAGTTTTACATAGTCTACTATGGCTGGAATTTGCTAGTTTGATTTTAAACTGAGTGTAGGAGGCGATTTTAGTGGATAAAGAGCTTAAACAAAAAGCCGAATTGTCGGATGAGGAACTTATGGATATGTTAGGCGGTTTTGATGTAGCCATCGAAGGAATAAATATTATTAAAGTTGATAAATTAGATGCAAAACCTGTTCTTAAATACGGCGTAAAACCACCAATTACCAAATACGGAATTATAGTCACCAAATATGGTGTTGCTCCTTTGTATAGCATTAGACCTGCTGATATAAAATAAACATTTATTTTTTATGTTAAACACAGCATTTCCAGCCATATATTTTTGTAAGATTAATAATGCATTTAAATTTATAAGTGTAATTGATATTCATATTGATTTTGGGGGGATAAAATAATGGAAAACTTGTACAACCCTATAACAGCAGTTTGGGAAATAACAATGGGATGCAATATGAGATGCAAGCATTGCGGTTCATCCTGTGAAAAACCGCTTGAAGGTGAGCTGACTACTGAAGAGGCACTTAAGCTCTGTGACGATATAAAAAATTTAGGACTTCAATGGTTAACTCTATCAGGTGGAGAACCCACAACAAGGAAGGATTGGAATATTATTGCCGAAAGGCTTAGCAGTAATGGCATTATTCCCAACATTATTACAAACGGGTGGCTTATGGATGAAGAAATTGCGGCAAAAGCTAAGGCTGCCGGTGTCAATACAATAGCCATAAGTCTCGACGGCTTGAAAAAAACACATGATTACATAAGAAAAGAAGGCTCCTTTGACAGAATAATGAATTCCATTGATATAATCATAAATGCTGGAGTTTACTGCTCTATAATAACCACAATCAATAATATTAATATCAATGAATTGGAAGAGCTTCACAGCATATTGACAAAAAAAAGAGTTTCCGGCTGGCAAATCCAACTTGGACTTCCAATGGGCAATATGGCACATAACAGCGATTTGGTATCAACTCCCGAACACATCGACAGGGTAATAGAATTTGCATATAAGGCATCAAAATCAAGCGATGTTGAAATACAACTGGCAGATTGTATAGGCTACTTCAATCATAAGGAAATTGAAGTAAGAAAAATACAATCCGGATTGGAAGATTACAGTTGGTTCGGCTGCGGTGCAGGCAAACTGAATTTCGGAATACTGCATAACGGAGATATAGTCGGATGTACATCCATAAGAAGCAAGGATTTTATTGAAGGAAACATTAGAGAAACTTCCATCGTTGATATCTGGAATAATAAAAATCTTTTTGCATGGAACAGAAATCTTACAAAGGACAAATTAAAGGGACTATGCAGTAAATGTATAAACGGCAGCACATGCCTTGGAGGCTGTGCCAATACAAGGCTCACAATGGAAGGCTCAGTCTATGGTGAGAACAGATATTGCTCATATAACTATGCGGTCAAAAAAGCAGAGGAACAATTAAATAGGGTATCCGATGCAAATACGCTGCTTGAAAAGGCGAGAAAATTTATCAATAACAAAAGCTACCAGTTGGCGGGTATTGTCCTTGAAAATCTTATCGATCAACAAAATGACAATTGTGAAGCATTGTCCCATTATGGCTTTGTATCCTTTATGCTCGGAAATTATAAAGATTCGTTGGAAGCAAACAAAAAGCTTTTGGATATAAATCCATCGGATGCATATGCTTTAAAGGGATACGGCCTATCGACAGCAAGACTTGGAAATATTGATGAAGGCATATCATATCTAATTAAGTCCATTGAAAACGCAGATGAAAGCTTTCTGGATCCATATTATGATTTGGCAGTAATTTATTATGAAAAAGAAAGAATAAACGATGCCATAGATATTCTTAATAAAGGCAGAAGCATATCACAAAGCTTTAAAGAGGAAACAGAGGAGTTTTACAATATTTTGCAAAATATTCCCTCTACAGTTAACAATCAGTAAAAATATTTGGATGTATACGCAATGTATAAAAAGGCTTTGGATAAACTACCAACAGCCTTTTTATTCGATGATCATTTATTTATCACCAGCTTATTACTTCGCCCTCTAACGACCAGGTCTGAGTACCAGTAATTTTTACCTTTACAAGCTTTCCTACCAGCTCTTTGCTGCCTTTAAAATTAACAATTTTATTTGTACGTGTTCTTCCGGTATAATTCCATACGCTGTTTTTGCTTAATCCTTCAACAAGTATTTCTTCCGTAGTTCCTAAAAGCTTATCGTTTATTTCCTTGCTTATTTTGTTTTGAACCTCCAAAAGTCTTTCAAAACGTGCCTTTTTAACTTCTTCGCTCACCTGATTTTCATTTTTTGCAGCAGGTGTGCCGGTTCTTTTTGAATAAAGAAATGTATATGCAAAATCATAACGAACTTTTCTTAAAACATCCAATGTATCTTCAAAATCTTCTTCAGTTTCACCGGGATAACCCACTATTATATCGGTGGTCAATGCGATATTGGGTATTTTTTCCCTTATCTTACCGACAAGATTTAAATAATCTTCTTTTGTATATTTCCTGTTCATACTCTCCAAAATTCTTGTGCTGCCAGCCTGAATCGGAAGATGGAGATGTTCGCATAGCTTGTCCAAATCCCTCATGGCTAAAATTATATCCTCCGTAAGATCTTTAGGATGTGATGTCAAAAAACGTATTCGTTCTATACCCTCTATATTGTTTAACTCTCTAAGCAAGCTAGCAAAACTGGTGTTATCGGCAAAATCCTTTCCGTATGAGTTTACATTCTGGCCTAAAAGTGTTATTTCCTTGTAATTTTTACGACCGAGCTCTTCTACTTCATTAACTATATCTTCAATACTTCTGCTGCGTTCTCTTCCCCGTACATACGGAACAATACAGTAGGAGCAGAAATTATTGCATCCATACATGACAGTTACCCATGCTTTAATTGTGTCCTTCCTTTCAATGGGCAATCCTTCGGTTATTGAACCTGGTGACTCATCCACATCTATAACTGGAGAATTTTCGTTTATTGCATTATATAAAAGCTCCGGAAATTTATATAGATTATGCGTTCCAAATACTAAACCAACATGTCTGTATTTTTTCTTTATAGTCTCAACCACATGCCCTTGCTGCATCATACATCCGCATACCGCAATTATCTTTTCAGGATTATCAGCCTTTTGCTTTTTTAGAGCACCTAAATGTCCATAAACCTTTTCTTCTGCATTCTCTCTGACACAGCACGTATTAAAAATAATGACATCGCTTTCTTCACTGTTTTTTCCCTCACAATATCCCATTTCAGAAAGCATTCCCCAAAGTCTTTCAGAGTCGTTTTCATTCATTTGACAGCCAAAAGATTGTAAAAACACCAATCTTTTTCTTCCAGATTTCATTTCATATTCAGCATTTATCTCTTTTATTAAGTCCATGAATCTATATTGTTTAACTATCTCCTCTTCGGATACATGTGTTTGGTTTTTGGTATTTCTTTTCATTTTTTCCTCCATAATAAATATCCCAAAAATAATCTTTTTATATTTTACTTAAGTTGTATATGTCACAATCAAATTATTTGTAAGTTATACTTATGATATAATACTAGTTTTCTTTTAATATTACAACCACTAAATAAGTAATGATAATATAATTATTATTTCTACAATATTGTTTTTATATCTTTTCATAAGGCTGCAATTATTGTAGAATGATATCTATAGGTATAAAACAGGTATAAAATTATTATGGAGGTATAAACATGAACAGGATCTTAAAAACTTCCTGCATTATTGCATTATCAGCATTTATTTTAACTTCATGCAGCAGCAACAACAACGGAAATTCTCCTACACCTACTATAAATGCTAGTCAAACTGAGACTCAATTAACACCTACTCCATCACCAAGCAGTTCTCCTGATTCTTCTCCGGAATCATCTGCACAAAAAAATGCAACACGCGGAAGTGTTAATAACTTTTCCGAGTTGTTTGCAATGGAACGAATTCTTGATATTAAGAAGGCATCTGACAGTACCTTCTATAATACATCACGACTGCTTTTGTATAGTATTGCCGACCTTTTGACAAAGGCAGAAGTCCTTGACAACAACAATTCCAAAGACAGAGAAATTGCGTCAAAATTTGATATTAAGAAGTATGACTATGTTCTTCAATTTGATGGTGCAAAACCTATATTTGTTTCGGTTAAGGACAATATTGTCTTTTTTGAAGATGAAAGTAAGCTGTACAAGCTTTGGGGAGACAGCAAAAACCTATGGGAAAATTTAACTTTCGATGAAACTCAAAAAATTGCAGACATTAATGAAAAAGGCCTTGAAATTATGGAGAAAAGATTTGACAGCGATATTAACGAAGACGGCAAAACAGAAAAGGTAAGCCTTGTGTACAAAGGCGGTAAGGATTACGAATTTAGGGGCGACCTTATATTGAGGGTAGAAAACAGCGATATAACTGTCCTAAATCAAACTCAATGGCAAATAAATCCGTCACGTACAATCAGCCAACCTCCAATAATATACTTTATGCCGCAAAAAGACAGCAAGGAAAAAGTCATTATTGTTACGTTAACCTGGCTTGTAGATTCTTTAGAAACATTAGGGGATGTTTTTGCATATTCTTACAGCAACGGAAAACTCACCGATTTGGATTTGAGAGCTCCTGAAACAAATTTCAATTATTCAGGAGGAAACACTGTCAAAATAGAGTTTCCACAAACTAATTCCAGCCAAATTGTCAAATTTGATAATGTTGGATACGAAAAATCGGTAGAAAAAGGTAAAACTTTGAAAGATGTATTAAATGATAAAAATGCATTTACAAATAATCCGCTGTACTTTAAGCTTGAAGACTTTGACGGAGATGGTATTAAAGAGCTTTGCAGCATGTCTTCCCTAGTATTTGATTCTATGCGTAAGATGAGTATAGGCATTCAATATACCTATTATAAAGCTTCAAATAACAAGCTTGCACCTGTAAAAATTATTGTAGCACCACCTTATATAGATGATGACAAAGAAGTGAGGATTGAGAGGTATATAATGGATCTTATGTTTGACTATGCCCATATTACACTTGTTAATGGTGAAATAAAGGATTCATGGTATAAACCTTCCAATGCATTCAAAAAAGAAGAAATAGCTGCATGTATTAATAAAATGATAAGTGAAGGTAAACTTTACAAAAAAGGTGATTCTGTTTTCGTAAAAACGAATTAAGTAATAATACCCGTTAATCGGTTAATTTGACAACAACATATTAAAATGTCCTGCTTAAGCTTCAAAAGCAGGACATTTTGCTTTCCAGAGTGTGTTAAGGATATATATTTGATACATCAAAAGTTATTTCGCCAAAATCAATCATTGAGTTAAAAAGTGCAGCTTTATGGAATTTTTTTAAATCGGATAATTTTAAATCCTCTTCAAAAATCGCTTTGCTGCGTAAAAGCTTTTCACGTTTAACTCCTTTTAGAAGAGGATATGAAGGCGTATACCATCTGCTATTATCGAAAAATGCTATATTTGCAGCTGATGTATCTGTGATTCTGTTGTTTTTTACTATTAAAATATCATCATAATCTCCACGAAGTCCGAAAAGATTATTTATTTCATCCCTATCTTCAAACTTATAATTGTAGATTATATCTGCATTAACCAGCTTCAAACATCTCACCGTTCTTATAGCATAAGGAACAAACTCAATATTTTTTATCATTTTATCGTATATTATCCTGCATTTATATAGACCTGATTTATTATACTTATAAGATTTAAGGTAATCCATCAGATCAATGCTCGCCTTTATGTCGAAAAGTGCTTCTCTTGTATTGTTAAACCTTTCATTATGCAATTCCAAATCGTAAAATACACCATCTTTTAATTTTATTGTCTCAACTAATCTCATCATAAATACCCTAATCAACTCCTTGCCAAGTCTGCCTTTATTTTACTCAATTTATTATTTGTATACAAGTTTAACCTTTCCTCCTACGCTTTATAAATAACAGATATAATATTGGAGTTAATATTTACCAAACTCATTATCGCTTAATGCAATATTTTTAGTATCTGTAGTAAACTTATCCAAATAATCTTCTTTATTTTTATTCTTTTTAACGATATCCTGAGTTACCTTATGTGAAGATGCTTTGTTCTTATATGATCCTTTTAATTTAAACCGCGATACCTGCTCCTTTAAAATTTCAGCCAAGCTTGACAGTTCCTCACTTGCAGCAGCACTTTCTTCCGATGTTGCAGTGTTAGTTTGTACTACCTTTGATACCTGAATAATACCTTGATTAACCTGTGCTATACCGGAAGCCTGTTCATTTGATGCTATTGAAATATCCCCCACAAGGTTTGCCACTTTGATACGATAACATTTTTAACTTCCCTGTAAAGGTATCCTGGCTTGCTTACTTTTAATGTATATCCGGCTTCATTTGACGGAAGCAACATTTCAAAATATCCGTTATTATCCGTCATTGCAGATATTTGCTGCCCAACTGCTTCCACCTTGAACTGTCCGTTAATATCGGGAGCTTTAGAATCTATATTTGTATTTACGTATCCCGATATTTTATATCCCTGTCCGGAAGCAGGCTTAAATACCGCCTTTATGTTCATATCTTTGGTGAGTGTAACAGTTACGGTATCGGATACTTCATCCACACCTTCCCAGTGATCGAACACATATCCGTCCTTTGCAACGGCTTTTATTTTTACAGGTACGCCCTTAAAGTATGTACCCGACCAAGACTCAGGATTTGTTACTCCTAAAGTTGTATTGTTTATATCTATGGAATTTATCCTGATAAAGCCTTTTTCGATATCGGTTTCAATATTTATTGAGGCTGTTCCGTAAACGCCGTCGGTTCTAAATCTATTTATTACATGATTTTTTACATACCCGGGACGTTTATCGGCAAAATTTTTCATTAATTCTATGTCGCCATCCCAATCCTCAATAGACTGCCAACGGGTGATATGCTCAGTTATTGAAGATTCCAGATCAGCCTTCATTTTATCGATTCTCTCGTTAACCAATGCAGGATTGAAACAAGTATTCATATAATCTGCCAATCTGTTTATAAACTCTTCTCTGAATTCAGAATTTTTCAGCAATGAATTAAAAAGGAATACCGCCCACTCATTATTAGGTCCGTTAATCACCGATGAATGTGCCAGTGTATCATGCTGTAAACCGTTAGGTCCTGCCATAGCTCCGCAAAAGCTAAAGTCCAGATCCTTTATAATCCATCTCCATCTTCCGTCCTGCCCGTAAGGTGCATCAGGATTATATTTACCGTCTTCTGTTTTATACCTCCACATGCTGACATTATTTTGCGGCCAGTCTGAGTTTGAGAAGTAAATATTTGCAATCTGGTAATCTATATAATTGTCGATATCCATTTTTGTTTTTATATATTCGTAAGCTTCTTTTGTGCTAATATCATGGGTTTTCAAATAATTGGTTATGTCGCTCGTATAAATGTCGGCATCCTCTTCCGTCCCTTCATTCACCAGTATCTTACCTGTGTAATGAACCTCAAGAAGTGCTACCTTGTCCTTGTCCAGATTATAATGGGATGCGAAATAAATATTGTCATATCTCTCACGTATATTATGTATACCCCAATATTCTCCGTCTATGAATACCACTGAAGGCCTGTATGCCTGAGTATCCAATTTCATATGGGAAACAAGGCTTTGCGTCAATCCATCCCTGAACATACTTCCCATCCAATCACTTCCGGAATTTCTCAATATAAGGCGTTTAAAGCTGTCGATGCTTTCGCCTGTTACTTTATCTTTAAGCCCCGGAAATATCTCATAGCTTATTTTGTTCTTTCCGTCATATTCATTATCAGCATAAAGCCTTAAACTTTTCTGGGGGTAACCTTTTGAACCTCCGCCATGAAGCCGCATATTACAGTACTTTGAAAATCCGAGGGTTCCATCTTTCTCAAAAAACTCAACATGAACAGGTCTTTCCCATTCTTTTCCGGTACCATTGCTATTAACATAAATTCCCTTTGTCTTATCGAATAAATTTTCTTGATCGGTAACAAGTGAAATAACAGGGAGATCGTATCTTGACTTCATGTTTGGATCCACAAAAAATGACTGAGTAACTATTTTACTTTTCTTTCCGTCTGATTTTACGGCAACTGCTTTTACAACAGAACATTTAAACACTTCTCCGACAGGTGGATACCAAAAAAAGTCGCCAGTATTAATCATGGACAATACATTTGGTTCTCCTGCTCTGCTCTTGATTCTAATACCACCGGTATATTGAATTGTTCCTGATTTTCCCGGAACCGGGTCTGAACCATCGAGTGTATAATATATTGTGACATCCTTCTGATTTGAAGAAAGTTTTAGATCAAATGCATCGTTATAAAATCCAGCTTTATGGGAGAATATAGGTTCATTAACGGCTACCACTCCTTTAGCATTATCTTCATTAGGTGTAGCCTTTGAAAAAGTTAAAAACTCACTTCCTCCATCTATATTCCTTCCGTAGGACTCGTCATCAGAGAGACTTCCATAAGTCAACTCATCAATTATATTTCCGTCAGGTGCTCTTAAAACAATTTTTTCACCTGAAGAACTCAGCTTAAAATTAGCATGCAGTTGACCGTCTTTTGCAACCTTATTTTTATCGGAGGCCCACACCATCAAGTAACCTTTAGGTGGAACGATGCCTTGCGGGAAAATCCATGTCGCTCCGTTATCGGATAATGTATAACCCGTTAGATCAATAGCCTCATTTGATGCATTGTACAACTCGATCCAATCTGAATAAGATCCTCCCTTTCCACCGTTTTTCGGATCTTCAACATCTCCATCGCGAATTGTGTTAGTATTGGCTGCCATAATTTCATTAATAAAAAGGCTGCCGGCTTCAAGAGCAGAAGCTTCAAATTGCTTAATAGGCAAGCTCATTGAAGCTATAAGTGCAGCAGACAATAAAAAACATACATGACTTTTCATAACACTACCCCCTATAAAAAAATAATAATATCCGATTGATCTTATCTAAGTTATGGAAATATATTCTGTATACTTATATTGTATATTAATTGGTTTTAATGTACAACATTTAAAACTTATAAACTTTCATAGTCAGGATTAAAAATTTTATGTTAAATTAATATGCAAAGCTTTAAAAATGGCACAGAAATACAAATAATATTCAGGCAGTACAATTACTATTTTATGGGCAAGGACTATTGGTCATTAAGAAAGCTTGATATGGGCATAAACGAAAGTACCGCACATTGCAAAAGGTGTATTGATATGCCATGCATGAAGCAATGTCCCCATGGTATCAATATCCCCCATATGGTTCAAAGGATAAAAAAGCTGGTTGATATACACATCAGAAATTCAATTATATGAATGTTAAATATATTATTAAATTGGATAACCCCAAAATTATTTTAATATTTATTGACCAATGTAAATGTTTAGTATATATTTAATAAATGTAATACTTACATAATATATTTACATATCGACATAAGTTTTGAGGGGGTGATTTAGATGTATTCTTTTCTTAAATTTGATTCCACTGCATAAACTCTTTTTTTACAATAGATGTACCTTGACAA